>CAYPLD010000066.1:4056-6035 GCA_964411485.1 uncultured Elusimicrobiaceae bacterium
AAAAAGATTAAAGGATTTACTTTAATCGAATTGTTGGTAGTAGTATTAATAATAGCAGTATTAGCAATGATAGCTTTACCTAAATATAAACTCACGGTAGAAAATGCTCGTGCTACGGAAGCATATACATTACTAAAAGCTATCACAGATGCTGCAGAAAGATATAGATTGGCAACTGGTGGTTCACTTCCTGGTGTCAATGCATGGAGTCAATTGGATATAGAAGTTCCAAATGGAACTACAGATGGAAGCAATGCTATTGGAGATACATGGCAATATTTACTAAGTGGAAGCGGGGGTAGAGCTTTGGCTTACAGACGAAACCCATCAAGTACTTATTGGATTGAAAGATACTACCCAGGTAATGGAAATTCTTCTGCAGGTAAATATCGATGCACAGTTTATTTATCTCATGCTGATGCAGATTTTTATACAAAAGTATGTACTCATTTTTGCGGAGTAGCTCCAACAGGTGGTGGAAGTTATTCAAGTTGTTATAAAACTTAGATCTTAAAATCTGCTCCGAGATAAAATTCTTTGGCGTTTTTATCATTCAATAACTTATCAGGTGTGCCTTCGATTAAAATTTGTCCATCATACATTAAATAAGCTCGTTCGACAATCGGAAGTGTTTCTCGGACATTATGATCAGTAATCAAAATACCAATCCCTTTATTTTTAAGTTTCAAAATCATCTTTTTCAAATCGGCAACGGTTATCGGGTCGATACCAACAAAAGGTTCGTCGAGCAAGATAATTTTCGGGTCCATTATCATACAACGTGCAATTTCCATTCGACGCTTTTCCCCCCCAGATAATGTCCATGCTTGTTGTTTTGCAAGTTTTGTCAAACCAAATTCTTGCAATAAATCTGCAACTTTTTTATTTCGTTTGTTTTCATTGTCTTCTATCCGTTCAAAAACTGATAATAAATTTTCTTCGACAGTTAGACCACGAAAAATAGTCGGCTCTTGTGCCAAATAACCAAGTCCATGTCTTGCACGTTCGTACATCGGCAAATGCGAAACATCTTTGCCGTCCATAAAAACTTTTCCACCAGTTGGTTTGATAAATCCAACTAACATATAAAAACTTGTAGTTTTTCCAGCACCATTCGGACCCAATAACCCACAAATCTCACCAGATTTCACATGGATATCAACGCCTTTTACGACTTTTCTTTTACCATAATCCTTTTCTATTTGATTACATTTAAGTTCCATAATTAAATCCCTTTTTGTTCTGGCACTTTCAAACCTTCGACTAAACCTTTTGAGTTTTTATCAGAATAAATTACATTTTCTTCAGTGTTGAATTTTATTTTATCGCTAACAAAATAAAAACTCATATCCTCGTGCGTTCCCTCGACATATGCTTTCAAACCAGCTGTTTCAACTGTATTTTTACTATCGTCATATATTATCACATCCGATCGGATTTTGAAATTCTCGCCCTCAATATAAGCATTTGTTATTAAACTTACCTTTTTAGTATTGTTATCACCCACCACTTTTTCTGCATACCCGTCCCAAATGTTATTTTCATCGTCCGTGTGTTTTAGTTTGACCAAATTACCCTTTTTTCTCGGATAAAATTCTGCTACACCATCAGCTCTGTTGTAAATTGCTTTATGACAAAATATTTCAACGATAGAATGTTTATCATCAGCAACTCTGCTTTTGACATATACTTTTTTGGTTAAAATTAGCGTATCAATATCCTTTTTATAAACAGCCGCATCCGAGGATAAAAAGAAATCATTGGTTTCGTAAGAAACATTACCCTTGAAATGTTCTTCTTTACCTTGTTTTTTTACAATCCACTTATCACTTTTTATTATTCCACCTAAAAGTTGTGATGTTTTTAAGTCTTGTGCGAAAATATTAACACTCAATGCAATAAAAAATATACTTATCAATATTTTTTTCATTTTTTTCTTTTCTCCTTTTTAAGCTCACTATTTGTATAGTGTTTTGTAA
>CAYPLD010000067.1:0-6001 GCA_964411485.1 uncultured Elusimicrobiaceae bacterium
TTTCCATGCAAATTTCAATGCTTTTAATTCCATCACAGTTGGTTTTTTCTTGGTAACGCATTTAAGTTTACCATCGAAAATTTTGTCATTGGGTAATGATAATAACACCTCATCTCCCACTGATTTGAAAAGTAAATTTTTCGATGGAGCAATGTTTCTCGTCAATAAACGAATATTTTTTTTCTTTGTTAAAATGTTTAACGCTTTTTTTGAAAAACTTGGTGCACAAACTACTTCAACAAAAACATTCGAAATTTTTTCTGCGACTTTTTCATCTACCTGTTTATTTGTAGCAATTATACCACCAAAAGCGGATAAATTATCGCATGCCCAAGCACGATTAAAAACATTTATAAGTTTCTCCCCTTTCTTGCCAACGCTCGCTCCACATGGAGTACCATGTTTGAAAATTACGACCGCTGTATCGTCGAAATCTGACACCATATCCCATGTACCGAACGCGTCTAAAATATTATTATAAGAAAGTTCCTTACCATGTAATTGCTTGAACGAAAACTTTTCACCTTGCGAATATAACGATGCTTTTTGATGTGGATTTTCTCCATATCTTAAACTCTGCATTTTGTTTAATACAACAACTTTTTGTTCTGAAAATTCTTCGCCTAAACTCTCTTCAAATTTCTTTGATATGTGTGCATCGTAAATTGCTGTGTGTTTGAACGCTTTTGATGCTAAAAGTTTTTTAGTCGCAAGAGAAATAGATTTTTTTTGTTTTAATTCACTCAATATATCGTCGTAATCAGATGGATTACATACAACAGCAACATCTTGATAATTCTTTGCAGACGCTCTTAATAATGAAGGTCCACCGATATCAATTTGCTCTATGACTTTTGGATTAAATACATTTTTAAATTTTTTCGCTGTGTCAGAAAATGGATATAAATTTACAACAACCATATCTATCGGTTTGATTTTATGTTTTTTGATTTGCTTTTTATCTTCTATGTTTTCTCGTCGATAAAGTATACCGCCAAATATTTTTGGGTTCAAAGTTTTTACTCTCCCCCCTAACATTTCAGGGAAGTTTGTAATTTTTGAAATATCAATGACTTTTATTTTATTTTGTTTCAAAATCTTTGCAGTGCCAGATGTAGAAATAATTTCTGCACCCATTTTTTGCAAATTTTTCGCAAATTCCACCACACCAGTTTTATCTGATACTGATATTAAAACTCTTTTCATATTTTATATCTCCAATTCATCTTGGCAAAATAATTTTACGGCTTCGACATAAATTTTGTGTTCAATCGGCTGAATTTTTTTAGCCAAACTATCCGCTGTTTCGTTTTCTGCGACTTCAACTTTCTCTTGTAAAATTATTTTGCCTTTATCGTATTCTTCGTCGATAAAATGTATCGTCACACCACTGGTTTTATCACCTGAATCCAATACTGCTTGATGAACTTTAGCACCATACATTCCTTTACCACCATATTTCGGAAGCAATGCAGGGTGAAGGTTCATAATAGGACAAATCTCTAAAACTTTTTCTGGAATTTTTAATAAATATCCTGCTAGGCAAATTAAATCTGGATTTTTTTCTTGTAAAATTTCGTATAAATTATCTTCATTTGGCGAAATAATTTTACTTTCTATTCCCCCTTCTTTCGCAATATTTATCGCACCAATATTTTCTTTATTTGTGATAAGTAAAATTATTTCGCCATTGATTTCACCATTTTTACAACTATCCAAAATGGCTTTGAAATTTGTTCCGGTTCCCGATGCGAAAACAACAATTTTTTTCATTTTATTTTAATATCACCTTTTGTTTTCCTTTTGTAATATATCCAATTTCCTTGATATTTTTCATACCTTTCAATAAGTGTTTTACAGACGATTTCTTGACTATCAAAACCATACCAATTCCCATATTAAAAGTTTTATACATTTCTCTATCTTTGACTTTACCAAGTTTAGCAAGTTCTAACATCAATTTTGGTTTTATCCAGCTTTTTGTATCGATTATTGCATCAACATTTTTTGGTAAAACTCTTGGGATATTCTCCAACAATCCACCGCCAGTGATATGACTGATGCCTAAAATCTTTTGACCTTTTTTAGCTAAAATATTTTTAGCTTTATTTATATCATCAACATAAATTTTTGTTGGTTTCAATAATTCTTTAGCATACTTTTTCAACTTCGCATCTCTGAAAACATTTCTTACTAAAGAATATCCATTGCTATGAAACCCAGACGATTTCAAGCCCAAAATTACATCACCATCTTTTATATTTATTCCACAAATAATATCCTTTTTATGAACCATTCCAACCGCAAAACCCGCAAGATCGTATTCACCCTTTTTATAAAATCCCGGCATCTCCGCTGTTTCACCACCCAACAATGCACAACTACTTTGTTTACAACCTTCAACAATGCCATCCATGATTTGTGATGACGCTTTCAAATTTAATTTACCCGTCGCATAATAGTCCAAGAAAAAAAGTGGTTGTGCACCATTCACTATCAAATCGTTCACACACATTGCGACTAAATCCACACCAATAGTATCATGTTTATCAAGCATAAAAGCAAGTTTCAATTTTGTGCCGACACCATCAGTTCCCGCCGATAAAAACCAATCTTTATTGAACGGAACTTGATATAACCCAGCGAAACCGCCAATTGCTTTTGAGTATGGTAATTTTTTTGTTTTCTGTTTGATAATATCAATAAATTGGTTTCCCAAATCAATGTTTACACCTGCTTTTTTATATGTACTCATTTATTTTTCTCTATTATTTTCTGTTCTTGATTTTTTCTATAATCTAAAAGTTTTTTGTTCAAACCTTCATCACAAGTTGCTAAAATTGATACCGCTAAATATCCTGCATTTTTTGATCCATCAATTGCAACGGTCGCAACTGGAATACCTGATGGCATTTGAACGGTCGAATAAAGTGCATCTTCACCTTCCAACTTTCCACTAGCAATTGGAACACCGATAACTGGTTTGATTGTCAAACTTGCAACCACCCCAGCCAAATGTGCCGCCATACCCGCTCCGGCGATAAAAACCTCTACTCCATTTTCTTCAGCTTCTTTTATTAACTTGTGCGTAAAGTTTGGACTTCGATGTGCTGATGCAATTTTCACATCAAATTCTACACCAAATTCTTTCAGAACATCACATGCTTTTTTCATTATTGGCATATCACTATCACTGCCCATTACTATTAATACTTTTTTTGTTTTTACTGTCATTTTAATCCTCCGCTATATCTTTTCGATACTGCATTCCTTCAAATTTTATTTTTTCAATATCTTGATAAACCTGTGTTCTCGCACTTTCTAAATTGTCTGACATCACTGTCATATATAAAACTCGTCCGCCATTAGTTTGCCACTGATTATTTTCAAGTTTAGTTGCTGCATGAAATATTTTTGTATCACCATTTTCTAGCTTTTTATCGTCGAAATTTTGCAATCCTTCAATGATGTCGCCTTTGCTAGATGATTTCGGATAACCTTTACTTGCAAGTGTTATAGTGATACACGCTTTTGGCAAAATTTCGACATTATGTTCAGCTAATTTTTTATCACAACAAGCTAGAACTAAATCCAATAAATCATTTTTTAATAATGGTAATATTACTTGAGTTTCCGGATCGCCACATCGTGCGTTGAACTCTAAAACTTTGACACCATTTTGTGTTAGCATCAAGCCAGCATACAAAAATCCGCAATAATCAATTTCGTCTTTTTTTAGACCTTCTAAAACTTTTTCAAAGACTTGTTTTTTTGCTTGTTCGATTATTTCATCAGATAAATCTGATACTGGACTGAACGCACCCATACCGCCAGTATTTGGTCCTTTATTGCCTTCGTGTAGAGCTTTGTGATCTCGGCTGGCTGATAATAATTTGAAATTTTTGCCGTCGATAAATGCTATCAACGATGCTTCTTTACCTTGTAAAAATTCTTCAATCAAAATTGTGTCTGATGCACTACCGAAAATCCTGTGATCCATCAAATCTTCGATACATTTTTCGGCTTCTTGTCTATTTTGACAAATCACAACACCTTTACCCGCCGCCAAACCGCTCGCTTTGACTACTAATGGAAAATTCCAATTATCTAAATCTGCTTTTGCATCAGTCGACGCCATAAAAGTTTTATATTTTGCAGTCGGAATTTGATGTTTCAACATAAAATCTTTACTGAACTTTTTACTACCTTCCAACATCGCACCTTTTTTAGTTGGTCCAAAAACTTTCATACCATTTTCAATTAAAAAATCTGATAAACCTTCTACCAATGGTTGTTCTGGTCCGACGATAACTAGCTCAACATTCTTTTCTTTGCAAAAATTTAACACCTCTTGAAAATTACTTGGTGAAACATCTACCAACTCACAAACCTCGCTCATACCTTGATTACCCGGCATCGCAAAAAGTTGTGTTAAATTTTTGCTTTGTGATAATTTCCAAGCAATCGCATGTTCTCGTCCACCGCTTCCAATGAGTAATACATTCATATTTTTCTTTCCTCTTTTGTCATGCAAAATCGACTTTGTCACCCTGAACTTGTTTCAGGGTCTTTTTCAGCATCTTCCTATAAGATCCTGAAACAAGTTCAGGATGACAGATATTTATTTCTCCAAATACTTTTTATTTATTTTTGTCGGATATTTTTGTGTAAAACAAGCATCGCAGAAGCCAGTATACTTTTTATTCCCTGCGGCGTTGATTAAATTTTCTTTTGATAAATAGGTCAAACTATCAGCACCGATATACTTTCTTATTTCCTCTATGGATTTTCTTGTAGCTATAAGTTCTCGTCGATGCGGAGTATCAATTCCGTAGAAACACGATGCGATTATCGGTGGACTCGAAACTGCCATATGCACTTTTCTAGCACCTGCTTCTTTCAAAATTTTGACCAATTTTTTACAAGTTGTGCCACGCACGATTGAATCGTCAACTAAAATAATATCTTTACCTTTTACCGTATCGGAAACTGGAAAAAGTTTCATCTTTACAGCTTCTTCCCGTAATTTTTTTGTTGGTTTTATGAACGATCGTCCGACATAATGGTTTCGGACCAGTGCCATTTGAAATTCTATGCCAGATTCTCGAGCAAAACCTAATGCCGCAAACATTCCCGAATCTGGAACTGGTGCGACCATATCAGCTTTGATATTTTTCATTTGTGTTGCAAGATATTTTCCCATATCAAGTCGTGCTTGTTGAACACTTCGTCCTAAAACGATGCTGTCAGGTCGTGAAAAATATACTTGTTCAAAAATACATAATTTCAAATCTTTTTTCGGAGCTTCCAATTGATAACTTTTTAATTTTCCTTTTTCTATGACGACCATTTCACCCGGTTTGACGTCTCGTAAATATTTTCCACCCATACTTTCTATCGCCGGAGTTTCCGATGCAATCATATAAGTCCGACCGTTTTTCTTACCTAAAACTAAAGGTCTAAATCCATATGGATCGCGAGCCGCAATTAATTTATTTTCGTAAACAAAAATCAAACTATACGCACCTTCGACTTGTTTCAAACTTTTTTCGATTGCTTTTTCAATCGAACCTTTTTCGCGTGCAATCAAATGGACGATAACTTCCGTATCACTACTATGTTGAAAAATCGCACCTTCTTTTTCGAGATTTTTTCGAAGTTCTTTAGCGTTTGTTAAATTTCCATTATGTGCGATGCTAACCATACCCTTTTTGCATTTGAAGAAAAATGGTTGAGCGTTTTGTTCATGACTTTTTCCGGCTGTGGAATATCTCACATGTCCGATTGCAGTTTTTCCGTGTAGCTTATTTAATGTATCACCAGCGAAAACATTTTGAACCATACCCATACGTCGATAATAATTGATTTTCCCTTTTTCATAAGCGACAATCCCTGCACTTTCTTGACCGCGATGTTGAAGCGAGAAAAGTCCAAGATAAGCCAAAGCTGATGAATCTTTATTATTTTCGACACCAATAATTCCACACATAATATTTCTCCT
>CAYPLD010000068.1:0-5986 GCA_964411485.1 uncultured Elusimicrobiaceae bacterium
GCTAAAATGTTTGCACCGCCGTCTACTGCGACTATAAAATCAGATTCTTTTGCTAATTTTCCGAGCATTTTTGTTGGCAATTTTGTGCCGTTTGCGATTATTAATGCATTATGTTTGTTCATTTCTAAATAATACTATTTTTGAAAAAGTTAATACTGATATACTTGTGGCTAGTCCAACATAAAAAGCATCAAGTTCGGGGATAAGATTATTCAAACTCGTGAAATTCCAAAGGGTCATAACAAAAGCGGCTGATAACGAACTTATCATAAAAATTTTGTCAGAAATAAGTTTTGGTTTGATATAACCAATCAAAACCGGAACTAATATACACGCTGAATAATAAGATCCCATAGTGAGCCAGATGGCTTTGAAACTATGTTCAAAAAATATGGTTAGCCCGACACATAAAAGCCCGATAACAAACATACTAACAAAACTTATTTTGACAAAATTTTTCGTTCTGATTTTTAACATATCGTAAATCACTGTATTAGATGCGATAAACAAAAACGAGTCAAGTGTAGAAAATATCGTTGCTAAAATTCCTGCTATAAAAAATCCTTTCAAGCCAAAAGGCAGAACTTGTAGTGCTAATGTGAAAAAGGCAGTTGACGCTTGAGCTTCGGGGATAACTGCACGGGCGTATAATGCACCTAAGTTGGAACAAATATCAAAAATTATCCAAAGTGCGATAGATACAAGCACACCTTTTTTAGCTGTTTTGCTGTCTTTGACAGCAAAACAGCGTTGATAAAAGCTAGGATCAATCAAAACGACTAAAGCGACAAATCCCCAAGCGAGAGTATGTAAAAAATTATTTCCGCCCATAAGTTCAAAGTGAGTTGCGGGCAATTTTTCAAATAGAATTGAAAATCCGCCGAAAGTTTTTATACAAAAAATAGCTGCGAGTATTATTGATGAAAACATCACTGCGGCTTGTACTAAATCAGAAAAAACGACAGCTCTAAAACCAGTTCCAGCGGAATATAAACAAATTATCAAAACGCCGGCTAACATTGAAGGGATTATCCCGATACCAAAAATCAGATTGATAAAAATCCCGAGCGAAAGCACATAACTTATCGGCATCACATACATAAAACTAAACACAGCGGTTATTTTACTTGCTCGACTACCGAACATATTTTCTGTAAGTTCTGGAAGTGTGATACTTCTAAATTTCGCGATTTTATTCACTATGAAAAGTGCGAAAATAGTATATGCGATATACCAAAACACACCTTGTGTGAGGAAACCAAAAATTCCATAATTAAAAGTTATTTCATTTACGCCAAAAATTCCGCCGTAAAAAGATGAAGAAAGTGTCGCGATGAACATAGGAAGTGTTAGCATTCTACCCATTACGATATAGTCTAACATCGGATTGATTTTTCTATTTCGAAATTTATTGCCAAGATAAATCGCGACAAAAACAGCGAATAAGATAAAGAAGAAAACAGACCAATCCAACCAAGATAAATAAGTTAATGTGTTGACACTGGTTTCAAAATGCATAAGTTTACCAACCCATAAAGTATGGTGGTATAAGCAGAATCATACAGGCAATTACAATAATCAAAACAAGTTTCCAACACCATTTAAACCAAGTTGTGAGGGAAACATTTGCAATACCAAGAATGGCTAAAACAAGAGGGCTAGTAGGCATGAATATATGAAAAATGCCTTGTCCTAACTGATAGGCGAGAATAGTTATTTGTCTTGAAAGTCCGATTAAATCTGATAATGGGGCAAGGATAGGCATAGTCAAAACTGCTTGACCAGAACTTGATACTACGAAAAAAGTAAGGATATTATGTGAAAGGTACATAAATTGTGAAGATACAATTGGGTGAAAGTTAGAAAAGAACTTTGCAAGTCCAAATAATATAGGATCCATAATATTCCCGTCTTGAGCTACAATAACAATCGCTCTTGCAAATGCTATAAATATAGCTACTTTTATCAGTGAGCCGGCACCTTTAGCAAAAGATTCAGAAATTTCTAAAGGATTCATTTTATTTAATATTCCAGTCAAAACAGCAAGTCCCAAAAATAAAGCTGCAATTTCTTCTATATACCAACCGTATTTTAATACACCAAAAACTAGTATTATAAGTCCACCGATAAAAGATATTACTATCAATTTATGACTGAAATCCATTTTCTCATTTTTATCTGAAATTTTTAAGTTTTTTCTTTTTTCTAAGTCTATATTATAAGATAAACTTGCTTTAGGATTTTTCTGAACTTTCAAAGCATACTTGGTAACGAAAACTATCCCAATAGTTGTGAGTACTATCCACACAAAAATTCTATATCCCATTCCTGAGTACAAAGGAAGTTCTGCTATCCCTTGTGCTATGCCTACATTAAACGGATTTAAGAATCCAGCTGAAAAACCTACTGCAGAACCTACTAATGCAATAGCTACTGCAACAATAGTGTCATATCCTAAAACGAGTGATATGGCTATGATTAGTGGTATCAATGCTACTAGTTCTTCGCCTAACCCGATAATCGCACCACCTAAAGATACTATTGAAAGTAAAGCTGGTACGTACAAGGCCTTTAATGTGGGGTGAGAACTAAAAAATAGTGCCAGATTCTTTATAAGTATATTGACTACCCCAGTTTTATCTAATATAGCGAAAAAGCCACCAATGATAAGTATGAAAAACACTATCCCCGAACTTTCTGCAAAACCCTTAATTGGAGATTTTAATACATCGAATAATTTTTGTGGTTCATTAGCTATTGGAGTGAAACTACCTTCTACAACTACTTGTCTGCCGTCTTGCTCGACTCTTTCATATTGTCCACCCGGCATTACCCAAGTGAGAATGGCAGTCATAACTATTAGTATTGATATTAAGAAGAATGCATCTACTTTGAATTTTTCTAAGTTCATTTATTTCTCTTGTTTAAGGTTTCTACACAACACTTATTTTGCTATTGTTTAGCGAGAACCTTACCTTTTTTATAATTTTTGTAGCTTTTCGCTTAATATTATTATATAAAAATAAGAGGGAGATTGATATGCTTTATGTTGTTTCAACGCCAATTGGGAATTTACAAGACATAACATTTCGTGCGACAGAAGTGTTGAAAAATTGTGATGTAATTTTTTGTGAGGATACTAGAATCACAAAAGTTTTGGCTATGCATGTTGGTTCAAAAGCGAAACTTGTGAGGTATAATGAGCTAGATGAAAAATCTATAAAAACTTGTTTGAATTTTTTAACGTCAGGAAAATCATGTGCGTTGGTTTCAGATAATGGAACACCTTGTGTATCAGATCCCGGATATAAATTAGTAGTAGGTGCAAGAGAGAAAGGGATAAAAGTAGAATCTATCCCCGGAGCGTCAGCTTTGACCAGTGCATTAGCTTTAAGTGGTTTACCAGCTGGAAGTTTTATTTTTCTTGGTTTCTTGCCAAGAAAACCGGGTAAGGTTAGAGATTTATTAAATGACGCCAAAAATTTCCATAAGACTGTTGTGATATATGAATCGCCACATAGAATTCTAAAACTGTTAGAATACGTAATGGAAATTTTTGGCGATAATACAAAAATAAGTTTATCACGCGAAATCACAAAAGCGTACGAGGAAACTGTTGTTGGGAAAGTGTTAGAAGTTTTTGATGATTTTTCAAAACGCGAAAAAATACGAGGCGAATTTGTTTTAGTAATAGAACCATCAGAAAAACCAAAACGAGTGAAAAAAAACAAATATGACAAAAATATTTAATATAGAAAATTTACAAGAATCAGAAATAATACAAATTGCAGAGAATTTACGTAATGGTAAAATAGCAGTTTTCGCTACCGATACCATATATGGTATCGGTAGCAATGCTTTTGATTTTTCAGCTGAATCAAAAATTTTTGCGATAAAAGAACGTCCACAAGATATGCCACTCCCGATTCTAGTATCAAGTTTAGACGAGGCGAAAAAGTATGCACAGGTTGATGATATTTTCACAAAACTTGCAGGAAAATTTTGGCCCGGTAGTTTAACAATAATATCAAAACCAACCGAAACTAGCGTACAACTTGGTTTTAAGTTTAGTAAAATAGCTTTGAGGATGTCGGGTAGTGCATTTTTGACAACACTAGTGTCAAAAATGCAAATTCCTTTGTCAGCGACGAGTGCGAATTTACACAATCAACAGCCAAGCAGTAATAGTTCAGAGATAGTTTCATCTTTCAAAAATAAGGTTGATTATATTTTGTTAAGTGATAATGGAATATTAGGAGAACATTCAACAATCGTCGACATAACCAGTGGCGAAGTGGAGATTTTAAGACAAGGAAACATTTCAAAAGAACAAATAGAAAAGGTATTTGGATAAATTATGTTTACAGATTTGAATCACATAATAATTTTTTCGGTGGCGGTGGTGATCACTGCTGTGATATCCATATTCATCACAAAAAAAATGCTTGCCAAAAAGGTGAATAGAGTTGTGATGAAAGCCGAACACAATTATGAACAACAAATTACTACCTTAAAAAAACAGCTACAATCTCGGATAAATTTACTTCAAGGAATGTTAAACAAATTAGAACTTTCAAACCAAGAATTGAATCGTCTTAACGAGATAAAAAGCAAGTTTATGTCGATTGTCGCACACGATTTGAAACAACCATTAACAAGTATACAAGGTTTCACATCGGTCTTGATGGATGCCGATGAAAACAAAAATGAAAGTCAACAAATGTTGACGAGTATTCTGAAAGCGAGCGAGAATATGAACGGGTTGATGTCAGATCTCGTCGATATTTCTATGATGGAATCTGGCACATTAAAAATGGATATAAAGTCATTCAAATATAATGAACTTGTTGCAGAATCTTATGCATTAAATAAAATAGAGGCAGAAAAAAAGGGGATAAAATTTGTTTTACAGAGTTATCCGTCAATTATTTTGGCGATGGGTGATAGATTAAGAGTATCACAAGTTTTGAATAATATAATTGCTAATGCGATAAAATTTACACCAAGTGGTGGACAGGTTGAAATAAAATATCAGATTGAAAGTGAGTTTGTAAAAACTTTTGTTTCAGACACAGGTCCGGGCATTGATTACGAGGATAAAGATAAAATTTTTCAAAAGTTTCATCAAAGTGAAACGGCACATCGAAAAAGCAAAAAACAAGGTTGGGGTTTGGGATTGTGTATAGCTTCGGATATTGTTAAAGCTCATAATGGCGAGATAGGTTTTGATAGTGCAGGGCTTGGTAGAGGTGCAACTTTCTGGTTCAAACTTCCGATTACTTCGTCTTCTCGGTAAATTTTCATTTTTTTTCTCCTAAAGTCCCGCTACTGCTTCGCAGTATTCGCTGAATGGACTAGTCGTCGAAAAGAAAACGAAAATTTACTAGAGAATACTCGTAATTTTTTTGTCATTGCGAGAAATTTTTAAATTTCGTGGCAATCTCATTAAATAAAAAAAACGCTGGCAAAAAGTCAGCGTTTTTTTATGTTTTACAAAGTATTTCGTGCTGATTTTTCGTTTTCTTTGCGACGCATAGTACAAAGGAACTGAACGAGCGAAGCGAGTACTGGTACTTCAGGAGCAAAAAAACGAAAAATCATCCGAAAGACGAAGTAAATATATAGTTAATACCCCAGATTCTGTCTAAAAGAGTTATTTATCTTAGCGATCTACCTTTGCGACGAAAACGAGCAGTTTATACGCAATCTTGATCTTGCTCCAAACGGGGTTTGCATTGCCGAGAGTATCACTACTCAAGCGGTAGGCTCTTACCCTACCTTTTCACCCTTACCACTTTTGCAAGTGGCGGTTATTTTCTGATGCACTTTCCATTACTAGGGATATAGCCCTAATATTCTTGCCTTTCAACAAGCGTTTTGCTCTATGGAGTCCGGAGGTTCCTCAGTGGCAAAGCCACCGCAACTCTTTAAACCATACATATATATTATACCATTTATTTCGATTTTTCCTCTCCCTTTGGGAGAG
>CAYPLD010000069.1:0-5918 GCA_964411485.1 uncultured Elusimicrobiaceae bacterium
GAAATATTAAAACCCTCCGCACTTCGTGTCGGCTCCCTTTACGAAAGGGAGAAAAAAACTATTCACCCCCACCTCGCTAATCGTTCCGATTAGTCGTCCTCCCACAGAGTCTGTGTCCACGACCCCTCATGTAGGGGGAGGAGAATTATGCATAAAAAAAACCCCCTGCCGAAGCAGGGGGTTTAAAATTAAAACTAATGTTTTAACTTATGGTTTCTACCATCTTACTGTTACACCAGCTTGTAATTTGTTTGCATCTTCTCTATCATCAGTTGAGGGTGTTCCTCCTGATACATCATATGAAGATTTCCATTTCATTGTTGCTGCACCAATATTAAATGTTACATTTTCGGAATAATCGTAATAAACCATTAAGTCCCACTCTTTACCGATGTCTTCATTTGTGCCTTGGTTGTTATCAGCAAATGTGAAATAGTCTAGACCAAATCTCCAGTCTTCAAATCTGTCAAATTTAGCATCTAAACCAAAGTTCCACATTTCAAACTGTGTAGGATTTACAAACAAAGAGTTACCGTAAATCATACCTCTTCTAATAGCTTGAGTATTGAATGTGATATATCTTTTATTTACATGTGTAGTATCACCACCATCAATATTCAAGTATTCTATTCTTGGTGTCCATACGGAAGAACTTGCTTCCCATGTGTATGCTGCATTAAAGTCAAACAACATTCCTCTGAAATCGTTACTACCAATGCCTTTACCACCGTAGTTTCTATCGAATTCAGCATCAAACATCCAGTTGTTGTTTTCATAAGCAGCCATTAAACCATAAATGCCAATATGTTCTGCATTGGTAGATGTTGGACTGTAAGGACCTGTTTGGTCGTTTGTTCTTCTGTCATATACATGAGCTTTCAATGTCCATTCTTCTGTAGGCATATACTGACCTTCTAAACCTAAGAATGAAACATCGCCTGATGTATCGTTTGTTTTATTAGTTTCAGCAGTTTTACCATAAAGGATAGTAGCTACTGTGTTCATACCTTCATAGTCAAATCTTGCTGCATCTAACGATGTTGTAAACCTTCTCACATTTGTTCCATCTCCATATTCAGCACCATGTGTAGGTCCGTAATAAATTACGAAACTATGTTCATCACCATAAAACTGTCTACCTAACTTTGCTGACCATGAACCAATAACATCTTCCATAACCATGTTTGCTTCACTTAATACGGTTATGCTGTTCGATTCATTAGAAACTCCATTACTACTACCATCAGGAGTATCTTCACCCCAGAATCTGTTTTCATGTACAGCAGAAATGTTTGCTCTTACATTATCTAGTAAGTCCCAACCCAAACCGTAGATTACTCTTACTTGAGTGTTTCTGTAGTCTGTGTTGCTCACACCGTAGTTGTAGTTAGTATGGTTCACACCTAGAATTTCAACTTCACCATAAGTTTCTACATTGTCAAGAATTTGAGCGTTAGCCATTGGTACTAAAAGACCGATTGCTAATGCCAAACCTAATAGCTTTTTCATT
This sequence comes from uncultured Elusimicrobiaceae bacterium, assembly GCA_964411485.1. Lineage (GTDB taxonomy): Bacteria > Elusimicrobiota > Elusimicrobia > Elusimicrobiales > Elusimicrobiaceae > Pseudelusimicrobium. Next base: position 1,511 of record CAYPLD010000069.1, read on the forward strand.
GCGTTTCCTCCTAATTTTTTACATAAGCTCCCGATAAATGGGGCTATCTCTTTTTCTAGTTCTAATAGCATCCCCCCGTTTACCGAGGGCCTATGCTTTTTGTGTTTAGCGTGTTGTCATTTAATTATAAGCGCGTTGTTGCTTTACTAAGCAAATTATTCAAATGCGTGCTGTCATAAAAATAATACAGTTTTATATACATAGATGTCAATACCCTATTTTCTTTATATATTATATTACGCGTGTGTAATATAATAATGTAATACTTTTACATTTACTCAATTTATTTTCAAAGAACGCATCTCGCTCGTCGTAGTTCGCTAATATGATATACAAAAATATCGATTATGTCAATAACCTTTTTTCAAGAACTACTATTTTGAAATTTGTTCCATCTCAAAAGTTGCAATGGTTTCCCAATAGGAATTTGGATAATTTTCCTTAATTAGCTGATATGAAACAATTGCTTCTTCCATCTGCTGATTAGCCAAATGTGCCTGTGCTTTTAATAATACTGCTTGTGGCAAACCGTAATGTGTCGGATAATTATCTATAAAACTTTTTGCAATTTCTAGACTTTTTTCACTTTCCCCATTAACTTGATATGCCGATGCTAACATCAACATAATTAATGGTTTTGTTTTTTCGATATCTAATTTATTGTTTTGCAAAACATTGTTTAGAACTTCTATCGAACTTTCAATATCTGCATCATTATGGATTAACATACTAGCCTTAAAAATATTTCCATACAAGCAAGCTTCGGAGCGTGGATATTTTTTACATAGCTTTTCGATCTGTTTATACGATTGTTCGTTCGAATTTTTTTCTTGTGAAAAATATTGTTGTTTTGCTGAGAACAATTTTTGCCAACTTTTTTCATTAGCTTTTTCTTGTCCGTTTCCGATTAAGTTAAATAAAGAGATCACTAAAATTAATCCAACGATTGATGCGATTGTTATTTTCAAATTTGCTTTGACAAAATTTATAGCTTGACCTACAATTCCATCACCAAAATCTAGCGGTTGTTTTTGTGGTGGGATTTGTTCTACCGGTGTTGCTTTAATTTTTTTTACTGGTTTTGTCTTTTTTGTTGTTTTAGTCTTTTTGGTTTTTTTCTTTTCTGCCATTTTATTCCCTCTTTTAATTTTTATATTTTAACTTGCTTACATTTTATCCCGTTGTCCTTTAGAAAAATTAATCCATCTTGGGATCTGTCGTAAGGCTCTTTATAAAATACTCTTTTTATCCCCGATGCAATTATCGTTTTTGCACAACTCACACATGGTGCTAGTGTTATATAAAGATCAGCATCTTCTGTTCTGATGCCATGTTTCGCTGCAAATGAAATCGCGTTTTGTTCTGCGTGAAGTTCGTACTTGATAGACCATTTTCCATGTTCATCATAAAAAGTTTCGCTTTGTTTGTAAGTTTCTAAGTTCTTATATTTTTTAGAATATTTTTGTTTGTAGAGCTTTGTGAAATAATCGTCGCAATGGATTTGTGCTTTTGGAGTGCCATTATATCCGATACTAATAACTCTAGTATCTCTCACTAGCACAGCACCAACTTTGACTCTACAACAAGAAGATTGTTCTGATACCAGTGTAGCCATTTGGATAAAGAAAGCATCTTTGTTTTTCATAAATTCTTCCTCATTCTATTATTTAAGGTTATTGTAGCAAAAAATAAAGCCACAATACATAGAAAGTGATTTATTTATTTTCCCATTTTTTGTAGAATATAGAGAGAACTACTTTTTAATTTTTGATTTTGAGATGCTTTTTTGTTTTCTTTGCGACGACTAGTAGGTCGGAAGAGCGAGTGCTAGTAGATTAGTAAAGCGAGCGTATGCGAGCACCCCTACTCGAGGAGCAAAAAAACAAAAAAGCACTCAAAAATGTCCCCATAGCTCAACGGATAGAGCACCTGCCTTCTAAGCAGGGGATATAGGTTCGATTCCTATTGGGGATATTTTTTTACTGCGTCTTCTGGCTGAATTTTCATTTTTTTTCTCCTAAAGTGACCCCGTAGGGAGTCATCCTGAGCGAAGTCGAAGGATCTCCTTTCTACTAGTCGTCGAAAAGAAAATGAAAATTCAGCACAGAATACTTGTAAAAAACAGAATCCTCGAAAAAAAGAGAAAATAGATAGAAAAAAACCTTCTCTATTTTGGAATTTATCCTCAAAGTTTCTTATATATGGTAAAATAATCAAAAGGTGGAAATTATGAGCGAAGCTCCATTAGGTTTTTCCTACTCCCGTATGGGTATGTATAAGGAATGTCCTAAAAAATACGAATTCAGATACATATACAGAATACCAGAAAAACCCAAACCATATTTTGCTTTCGGACATAGTATCCATCATAGTTTGGAATATCTGTATGATATAACCTCCCCCCCATTCCCAACATTAACCGAATTATTAGATTTTTTCGAAAAAGATTGGAAAAAACTCTCTTGGCAAGAAAAAGGATATCAAACAGCCGATAAAGAATATACTGCATTTTTGGACGGCAAAAAAATGTTGATTGCTTATTACAATAAACATAAAGATACTTTTCATATTCCACTTGCAAACGAGATAAGAGCTAGCTTGAAAATTGATGGCTTGGCATTGTTGAGTATCATCGATAGGATAGACTATCTCGGTGACGGAAAACTTCGTATTGTCGACTATAAAACTGGTAAAACTATACAGAGAGAGCCTGACCAACTTTATATGTACCAAAAAGTTTTAGAAGAATCTGACGATATAAAAAAAATAGTCCAAAAAAAAGATAAAGATGCTAAAGAAATAAAAGTTGAAGAAATGATTTTTTATTACGTTCCGACGTTAAAAGAAATAAAATTTGAGCGTGGTAATGATAAAGAAATTTTTGATTTTTGGCAAACAGTTTTGAATGTCGCAGATAATATTCGTGCGAAAAAATTTGAACCAACACCATCAGAACAGAAATGTCGTTGGTGTGATTATAAAAATATTTGTCCGATTTTTGGCGGTAAAGGTGAACAGCAAAGTGTAGGTGCGGAAGCTAATAAAGAAATTACTGCCGAGGATAATTTGTCAAATAAAATCGAAGAGTATGCGACCACACTTCAAAATGCAAAAATTCTGAAAGAAGAAATTATCAGTTTGATGAAAATGAAAAATTTACAATCTTTTGATGGCAAACATTTCACAGCGACATTAGGTAAAAAAGAAATGTTGGCATTTGAAGATAAAGAAAAGGTCATGCAGTTTTTGAAAGAAGAAAATCTATTATCAAAAACTCTAGTCCCCACCCAAAGCACAATCGAAAATTTACTTAATGACGAAGAAGTGTCTAAAGAACAAAAAGAAAAACTTTCATCTTTTGCTAAAAAACTTGAGAACATCAAAATTATTTTGAGTAAATTGAAACAGTAAATATGAAAAATAAATGTTTTATAGTATTAGATTTAGGAAGCTCCAGTTTTCGAGCTAGTGCTATATCTTTGGATCTAAAAACCATCAATCAAAATCAACAAAACATAATGCCCAACTTTAATGGGAATAGAGCCGAATACGACGGTAAACAGGTTTTAGAAACAGGTTTGTCTGTTTTGGATAATGTGATAAATTCTTTGCCAAAAGATATCGAACCGATTAGTATTGGAATTACTAGTCAGCGTTCTAGTTTTGTTGTGTGGGATAAAGAATCTGGCGAAATTTTAGCACCAGTTTTGAGCTGGCAAGACGGACGTGCAAATGAACAAATTACTGGTGCTAAAATTTCGCAAGAAAATATACATAAAATTACCGGTTTGTATAAAACAAAATTTTATTCAGCACCAAAAATTTTATGGTGTTTAAATAATATTGAAGCTGTAAAAAAATCAGCTGAAAAAGACACTTTATTGATTGCTCCACTTGCCAGTTTTTTCATATGGCATTTGAGCGGTAAAAAAGTTTTTTCTTGTGATCCAACATTAGCTCAACGAACTTTACTTTTCAATATAAATAATTTGCAGTGGGATGATAAACTTTTAGAAATTTTCAAAATCAAAAAAACTTTTTTACCGTCGATAAAACCTTCCGCATCAGATTACGAAAGTTACAAAAATATTCCAATAAATTTATGTGTTGGCGATCAACAATCGGCATTTGCTGGTGCTGGTAAAATGAATACTAATGACACTTTAATCAATACTGGCACAGGTGCATTTGTGATGCAAAATATTGGCAGTAAACCAGCAAGCATTAAAGGGTTTTTAACATCAATTTCTTTTGATAAAAATTATATGTTAGAAGCACCAATAACATCAGCTGGTACTTTGTATAAATGGTTAAAAAAAGAGGGTATAGAATTTGATGAAAAAGATATTGATAATTTATCTAAAGAATCCAAAAATCCAATTTTATTTTTTCCAGCAGTTGGTGGTAT
>CAYPLD010000070.1:0-4005 GCA_964411485.1 uncultured Elusimicrobiaceae bacterium
CCCGTGTATTTAAGAGTGGCTCTGACAAAATTCTCGTTCAAAAGACGAAGTAAAATTATTTCTTGACTGCGTCAACGCCAGCTTGAAGTGCTTTCTTGTTAAGCTCCAAAATTTCTGGTTTTGCTCGTTTGAAAACTTTTTTCATCGCTTCCGAAATACTTTCAATCGAAACCGACCCACTCGCACCAGAATATGCTCCCAACGCCACCATATTCGCGATTTTCAAATTGCCAAGACCATCTGCAATACCATTACAATCAATCTCCAAAATTTTGATGTCTTTTCTCGAAGATTTTGAATTTATCAAACTTTTATTAACAATCAAAAGTCCGCCCTCTTTTATTTTTGGCTCGAACTTTGCAAAACTTGGTTCGTTCATAACAATCGCTGTTTCTGGTATTGAAACTATCGGTGTAGCAACTTTTTTATTAGAAATAACAACGCTACAATTCGCTGTGCCACCTCTCATTTCCGGTCCATACGATGGAAACCAACTCACATTCTTACCTTCGACAATCCCTGCCTGTGCCAATAATACTCCGGCAGATACAACGCCCTGCCCGCCAAATCCTGCTATACGAATTCCTTGATATAAATTATTTTTCATCTTTATATACTCCTAATGGAAAATACTCGGTCATTGGACCTTCCAAAAAGTCGATACTATCTTTCAAATTCATTCCCCAGTTTGTCGGACATACGGTCAAAATTTCGACCATAGAAAATCCTTTGCCATCAATCTGATTCTGAAACGCTTTTTTAATCGCCATTTTTGTTTTAGCTACAAATTGTGGTTTGTGAACTGCACATCGTTCCAGATATTTTGCACCTTGTAAGGTCGCAAGCAATTCGCTAACTTTTATCGGATAACCTTGTAATTTTTCATCCCTTCCCATTGGACAAGTCGTAGCTTTTTGTCCAACCAACGTCGTCGGAGCCATTTGCCCACCAGTCATTCCATATATACAATTGTTGATAAAAATAATCGTGATATTTTCGCTTCTCGCCGCACTATGTATAGTTTCGGCCATACCGATACTTGCCAAGTCGCCGTCACCTTGATACGAAAATACTGCAAGTTCAGGTTTGCTTCTTTTGATACCAGTCGCAATCGCCGGTCCTCGTCCATGTGGACCTTGAATCATATCGCAAGCAAAGTAGGTATCAGCAAAAACTGCACAGCCAACCGGTGCTATACCGACGGTTTTCCCGACTATATCAAGTTCTTCCATAACTTCAGCAATAAGCCGATGTACAACACCATGTCCACAACCCGGACAATAATGTGTTTTTATATTTGTTAAACCTTTTGGTCTTTTAGTTATAGCTTCCATTATTTGCCTCCCACTTTTGCTAAAAATTCTGTAAGGATTTTTTTAGCTTTATCCATTGTGAATAAACCTTTATCCTTATTAGATAATATAGATTCTGTTGCTTCGATGATATCTTCACCGACTGGAACTCCATCACCACATCTTGCATGTAAATGTACTGGTTTTTTGCCGTCTACTGCAAGTTTGACATCTTCTATCATTTGACCAAGACTCATTTCTACACATAAAAACGCTTTTAAGTTCTTGTTTTCTGATAGTTCAGCAATTTTTTTGCTTGGAAATGGCCATAATGTGATTGGTCTGAATAATCCGACTTTCAATCCTTTTTCTTTTGCGATTGCTAATGCCTCTAAACATGCACGCGAAGAAATTCCATAAGCTACTAAAATTATGTCAGCATCTTTTGTGTCGATTTCTTCAAACATAACTTCATTCGCTTCTATTTGAGCGTATCTGCCTGCTCTTTCTAAAACGGATCGTTCCATCATAGTTTCTTTTAAGTTATAAGAATAGACCATTCTTTTATCTCTATTTGTAGAATCACCCAAAGCCCAGCTTGGTTCTTTTAGATTTTTCGGATCGACATTTTCAAAATCAAAACTCACACCTTCCATCATCTGACCAAGCGTAGCGTCTGCTAAAATCGAGCTTGGTACTCGATATTTCTCTGCAAGTTCAAAACATTTCTTTGGAAAATTTCCCATTTCGTGAACGCTGTTTGGTGCCAATGTAATAACTTTATAATCACCATGTCCACCACCTTTCACAGCTTGGAAATAGTCGCCTTGGCTAGCACCAATGCTCCCTAGCCCCGGACCAGATCTCATCACATTTACAAAAAATATTGGTAAATCTGCACCCGCACTATAGGATATTCCTTCTAGCTTTAGACTTAGTCCGGGGCTAGATGAAGAAGTCATACTTCTTGTACCAGTAGCACTTGCTCCGTATACCATATTAATAGCAGCGACTTCGCTTTCAGCTTGAACGAATTGTCCACCTCTATCTGCAAGGTGAGTTGCCATATATTCTGGTATTTCGTTTTGCGGGGTTATTGGATACCCTGCAAAAAAACGACAGCCGGCTCTTATTGAACCTTCGGCTATTGCATCATTACCTTTCATTAAAACTTTTTCTGATTTATCAGACATTTATAAATTCCTCCTAGAAAAAAATAAGCCCGCGTTCGCAGGCATCATAAAAAAACTAAATTTACTTGTAGACTGTTATAGCAACATCAGGACATACTTGATAACACATTTTACATCCGATGCAACAATCCTCTTTGGCTAGCTTTGCTGGAAAATATCCAGACTTTCCAAACTTATCGCTCATCTCTATACATTGCTTAGGGCAAGTCATTTTACATAACTCACAACCTTTACAAAGTTCTTCGTTAACCTCAATTTTCGGCATAATTTTTTGTCTCCTTATTTTGTGTTTGCCTTATAATTTTAGTATACTAAATTTGAAATTATGACACAAAAAGAACAACACTATCAATTACTATTAAAGCAAGCCCAAAATCTTCTATCTGAAGATTTTGGGCCTATATCCAATATGGCTAATCTATCGGCTCTATTATTTAATGAACTACCAAACTTAAATTGGGCTGGCTTCTATATATTAGAAGGCGAAAAGTTAGTATTGGGTCCATTTCAAGGAAAACCAGCATGTGTTCAAATACCTGTCGGAAAAGGCGTTTGTGGCACTTGTGCCAAGCAAATGGATACTGTTATTGTAGATGATGTTCACAAGTTTGAAGGACATATCGCTTGCGATTCAGAAAGTAGGAGTGAAATTGTAGTACCTGTTATGTTCAATGACAAATTGATTGGCGTTTTGGATATTGATAGCTCCATCGTAGATAGGTTTGATGAAATTGATAAAAAATATCTTGAGGAAATTATATCTATACTTTGATATAGTCCAAAAGTACTATACTGAAGTAGTACTTTTAGGTCTTTTCAAGAACTACTTTGAATTGATAAAATATTTATATAGACAAACTAAATGGAGAATGTTGAAATGAAAAAAATATTATTTGCAGTTAGTATTATCGTTTTTGGAGTATCTTTAGGGTATTCTCAATCTAATATATGTGGAATAAGTTCCACAGCAAATTATCCTACATTAGAAATCAGTGTAAAAAAGAAAATAGAAAGTCAAGAAGTTATTAAAGTTAAAAACGATTCTACAAGACAAATACAAAAAAATAAAAAAAATGAAATTCTTGCGAATTATTATAATAAAAAATCATATTCAAACAATATGTATATTCCACATCCATACATCGTTAACGCAACTAAAAAAGACTAAAAATATCGTGTAAATTTATAAAAAAACCGCTTAAATTATTAAGCGGTTTTTTTATTGCTTCCAAAAAAGCTAAAATATAAATATGAAAGATAAAAACCCCTGTAAACATTTAGATATTTGTGGTGGATGTAGTCTAAAAGAAAAATACGCTACACAACTTGAGCTAAAAAAAGAGAAAGTCCAAAATGAGTTAGCAAATATATATAAAAAAGATATTCCGATTACCCCCTCTCACCAGACACAATTTCATAGAAATAAGGTAGAGTTAAGTTTTTGTAATCAAGTGCTTTGGACCGACGGCAAACCGCCCGCAAAGGATATGCCGCTAGAGTTTGAAAAGACACTCGGATTT
>CAYPLD010000070.1:4015-5743 GCA_964411485.1 uncultured Elusimicrobiaceae bacterium
AAAAACGTTGGGATAGATGTGTGAATATGCAAGAATGTTTCATCTTCTCACCAAAACTTGTCGAACTAAAAAAAGCTATTTATGATTGGGCTATGGAAAATGATATCAGCTTTTACGATTCACGAAAACGCACTGGCACTTTAAGACAATTAATGTTTCGTGAAGCAAAAAATACAGGCGAATTTATGCTCGTTTTAGTCAGCACACAAAATATTGATGTTCCAAAAATTTTGTTGGAAAAACTCGACAAAATAATCCCGAACATCAATATTTTGTGTGCGATAAACGATGCAGTATCAGATGCAACACCGATAGAAAATGTCAAAATATTAAAAGGTAAGGATAATATTACAGAAAAAATAATTTTGAGTGACAAAAAAATCAGTTTCAAAATATCCGCAAAAAGTTTTTTTCAAACAAACACAAAAACCGCTGAACTTTTATATGATAAAACACGAAAATTGGTCAAAAAGCTAAAACCAAAAATTGTTTATGATTTGTATGGTGGTGCAGGAGCATTTAGTTTTGTAGTATCAGATTTATGTGAAAAAACTTTTTGCATTGAGAATGTGCCGTCGGCGATAGCCGACGGCACATACAATGCCAAGCTAAACAAAATCAGCAATGTAGAATTCATCGAAAGTAGTGTCGAAAATTATCTAAAAGAACATGAAATAGAACAAAATGATTCGCTTATAATTATTGACCCACCACGAGCAGGAATACATCCAAAGGCATGTAAAAAAATAACTGAAAGCAATGTGGAAAAAATCATTTATATCTCGTGCAATCCAAAAACTTTGGCAGAAAATTTAATAGATCTAACAAAAAATTATAAAATAGAACATATGGAAACTTTTGACTTTTTCCCCCACACTAATCATATCGAAACTATGGTTATACTGGATTGCAAATATAAGAAATAAGGATTCGACAACATGCCAAACTCACTTAATACAGCTCAAAAAGAAGCCGTAAACTACGACGATGGACCAAGTTTAATCATAGCTGGTGCAGGCACGGGTAAAACAAAAACTTTGATATCAAAAATCGCTAAACTTATCGAAAAAGGGTATACTCCACATCGAATTTTAGCCGTTACATTCACAAACAAAGCGGCGGGTGAGATGCGAAATCGTATTGAAAAAATCGTACCGGGATCGTCGAGAAGAGCTTGGATTTATACTTTCCATTCTTTTGGTATGCGTTTGATAAGACAACATCCAGAAAAAGTCGGATTAACTAGAGATTTTTTTATTTATGGCGAAAGCGAACAAAAAACTTTGATAAAAAATATTTTGGAAGAGATGGGTTATAAAGACGATAAAAAAAATGCAAACTATTATTTGACCGCAATTTCAAGAGCCAAAGATGATATGACTAATCCTGAAACTTTTACAAAAAATGCGTTGGCAAGTAGAAATGATAAACGAATTTTCATATCAAAAATATATGAAAATTATCAAAAAAAATTAGCTCAAGCAAACGCTATGGATTTTGGTGATATTTTGGTCAAAACTTTACAACTTTTGAAAGAAAATCCAGATTTACGAGAACATTATCAAAATTATTTTCAATATGTACTTATCGACGAGTATCAAGATACAAATCATGTTCAATATTTGATAACAAAAACACTTGCAGAGAAACATCGAAAGTTGTGTGTGGTTGGTGATCCTGATCAATCGATGTATTGTTAGAGGGGTGCAAAGATCAGAAATATTATGA
>CAYPLD010000071.1:0-5457 GCA_964411485.1 uncultured Elusimicrobiaceae bacterium
ATAATATCTAATGCGTCGCCCTTTTGGATTTTTGATAACAATTTCGTCCCAGTTCCTACTACTTTGTATAGAATTGATATGCTCTGTTTTTTCTTGTCGACCCAGTTCACTCCAAAAGGGCGACGCAAAAATGGAGATTTATCCCCTGCATTTTCAGTTGGAACTAAAATATGTACGAATTGTCCAGCTTTTGATTTTTCTGCTAAATATTTTGATTTTAATGTCATCAAAAAGATATCTTTTGATATTTTTTTGTTAGACAAAACTTTACACATTATTTTTTTCATTAGTTTATTAACTTTCCTGCTACAAAAGTATATTTTACTTTTCCTTTTAACTCTTTTCCAACGAACGGCGAGTTTTTACTTTTGCTCACTATATCCTTTTTATTGTAAATCCATTTTTTGTTCGGGTCAAACACAACCACATCAGCATCAGCTCCGATACTTAAATGACCTTTGTCTATTCCTAAAATTTGTGCTGGTGAAAAACTCATCACACAGATTAATCCCATCATATTTAGATACTTTTTATCGACGAGTTGTTCTATCGCCAATGGTAATGATGTTTCGAGTCCAATGATGCCGTTCATAGCATTTGCAAACTCGATATCTTTTTCGTGAACCGCATGCGGTGCGTGGTCCGTTGCGATACAATTTATTGTGCCATCTTTGATTGCTCTTTTGATTGCATCAACATCTTTTTGTTTGCGAAGTGGTGGACTCATTTTGAAATTCGCATCAAAACTTTCACAATCTTTTTCCGTTAATGTGAAATGATGTGGAGTCGCTTCGGCTGTAATTTTTACACCCTGCTTTTTCGCTTTTCTGATTAAATCACAGCTCTCTTTTGTGCTCACATGTGCGATGTGAATTCTCGCTTTATGTTTTTTCGCTAACTTGATATCTCTTTCAACCATTTTGTATTCGCTTTCATTAGATACGCCTTTTAACCCGAGCTTTTCTGCGATAAATCCTTGATTCATCACACCATTCGCTGATAGCTTTGTATCCTCGGCGTGAGATATCAAAAGATGCTTTCTACCTGCCGATTTTTCAAATGCTTTTTCCATAACTTTTGAGTCGGCAACACAATGTCCGTCATCGGTAAAACCTACACAGCCCGCAATTTTCAATTTTGAAAAATCGGCAAGTTTTTCACCATTTTGACCTTTCGTTATACAGCCCAAAACATAGACATTAATTTTTGCATCTTTCTTTATTATTTTTTTAAGATTCTCGATATTTTCGACACTATCCATAACAGGATTAGTATTTGGCATCACGGCAACGGAGGTCATTCCCCCTTTCAATGCTGACTCGCAACCGCTCTTGATTGTTTCTTTATATTCGAAACCGGGTTGTCTAAAATGGACATGCATATCGACGAATCCCGGTGCAGTTATCAGCCCTTTACCATTTATTATTTTCGCACCTTTGACTTTCAACTTTGTAGCAATTTGTTTTATTTTTCCGTTAGAAATTAAAACATCTAAAACTTCATTGATATTATTTTTTGGGTCTACAACCATTGAATTTTTTATTAAGTACTTCATTTTTTTACCCCCGCACAAAGTTTAAGCACTGCCATTCTTATAGCGATTCCATTGGTTACTTGTTCGAGGATAACCGAGTTCTTTCCATCGGCGACTTCGCTACTCATTTCTATGCCTCGATTGATTGGTCCGGGGTGCATCACAACAACATTTTTCTTTGCTTTTTTCAGTCGTTCCTCACTTATTCCGTACTGATTAAAATATTCCTCTTTTGACGGAAACGCACTTGCGATATCTCGTTCAAATTGCATTCGTAAAACATTTATAGCATCGGCACTTTTGAGTGCAACATCAATGTTGTCCGTGACTTTCACACCAAACTCTTTTGCGAATTTCGGTAAGATAATTTTTGGAGCACAGATCGTCACATTCGCACCAAGTTTCTTGAGTCCCCATATATTTGACCTCGCCACGCGAGAATGTGCAATATCCCCGATAATACTCACATTTTTGCCTTTGATTTTTCCCAATTTTTCACGAAGTGTGAATAAATCTAATAGTGCTTGCGTTGGGTGTTCGTGGAATCCGTCACCCGCATTGATTATGCTTGCCGATACATTTTTTGCCAAAATATTTGGAGCACCCGCACTCGAATGTCTTATCACAAAAATGTCAATTTTTAACGCTTCTAAATTTTTGCCAGTATCAATTAATGTCTCACCTTTGGTTATACTCGATGCTTTCATATCCATATTTACGACATCACAAGACAATCTTTTTTCGGCGATTTCAAAACTCGCTCTAGTTCGTGTTGATGGTTCATAAAATAAATTCGCAGTAGTTTTCCCCTGCAATATTGGGATTTTCTTTATAATATCACCCGATTTGGTCTTGAAAGTTTTAGCAATATCAAGAATATGATTTATCTCGTCAGCTGAAAGATACTCTAATCCTAATAAATCCTTTTTTGTCCATTTCATATTTTTCTCCAAAAAAAAAGACTCTGCGACTAGTTGCAGAGCCTTTCATTATAATTAAAATTTTGGTTCTTTCCCATAACTTATAATCCTCTTTAGGACCTTTCGTATATTTTACCATATATACCCACTTAAAAGCAAAAAAATGAAATTGCCACAGCGATTTTTTTTGTTTCAATCTATTTATCAATTTGGCTAAATTGATAAATAGATTTGTCATTACGAGGAACGAAGTGACGTGGTAATCTCAAAAAAATCGCTTCGCAATGACAAACAAGTTTTTACGAGTATTTTGAGATGAGAATGCGAAAAAGGCAAGTGTGGAATACTTTGAGTGGGGTTTACCCCCGTGTATTCGAGCTTGCCTTTGACAAAATTCTCGCTCAAAAGACGAAGTAAAATTTGTAAAATGTATTTATGAGTATACTATCAGTAGATATTGGGAATACCCAAATAAAATTTTCAGTGTTTTCTAATAAAGGAAAATTCAAAAGATACTTTACCTTCGGAACTGACTTGAAAAATCTTGAGAAAAATATTAAAAAACTTAAAGTTAAAGATAAATTTGAGATTTGTCTTGTGAGTTCGGTAGTGCCTTCCAAAAATAAAATGATTGTCCGATTAGTGAAAAAACTTTTTGACGTTAAGTGCGAGTTTTTTGATAAAACAAAAAAAGCTCCAATAAAAATGATGTTTCCGAATAAATCAGAGGTAGGAGTTGATAGATTCTTGGCTTCTTGCGGAGCTAGTATGCTTTATCCAAAGAAAAATTTAGTCGTCATTGGACTCGGTACTGCAATAACAATAGATTGTGTCAAAAACGGCAGGTATCTCGGCGGATTAACCATTCCCGGTTTATATACGTCAGCTAAAACTTTATTCAAAACTGCTGAACTTTTACCTGATTTAGACCTCAAAAATCCACCTTCAAAATTTGCGTTCCCAAAAAACACAAAAGAAAGTCTTGAAATTGGAATATTCTATGGCTTTGCTGATATGGTCTGTGGATTAATCAATCGGTTCAAAAAAAAGCTCGGTAAAAATACTAAAGTCGTCGCAACAGGTGGATTCGCAAATAGCATAGCCAAAATCTGCAAAGATATTGATGATGTCCAACCTCATCTAATCACAACCGCTCTGACAAAAATTTATCTTAATAATAAAAAAGAGTGCGAAAAATGAGCGATAGAAAAAATAAACTTGTAAAAGTGTTAGGTGTATCGTTCGCTCATTTTTCGCACGATAGTTTTATGGCATTTTTAGCTCCAATCCTCCCCCTTCTAATCGCAAAATTTGGTTTGACATACTCTATGGCAGCATTGATTGGTATATCAAGAAATATTCCAACATTATTCAATCCAGTGATTGGTAGTGTCGCCGATAGATACAATCTAAAAATATTCGTAATACTTGGTCCAGCGTTATCCGGAATATTTATGTTATCGATGGGTATCGCACCAAATTTTGCGGTATTATTACTTCTCGGATTAGGTGCTGGTATCAGCAGTGCGATATTCCATATACCATGTGCCCCATTGGTCAAAAAATTCGCAGGAAATAAAATCGGATTAGCAATGAGTGCTTATATGATAGGTGGTGAATCAGCAAGAGCATTAGGTCCTATCATCGCTTTGACTGTCGTATCCATTTTTGGACTCGATGGCATGTATAAAGTTCTACCAATCTGTATTTTAATCGCTTTTATTATATTTTTTACCTTAAAAGATATCCCGTACGTTAAGCCGAAAGAAAAACATTCGGTAAGAGGTTCGATAGTCGCAACGATAACGCATGGTAAACTTTTTTTTATAGCAATATTCGGAGTCTTTCTTACAAAAATATTCACGGCGGCGATTACAAGTTCACTTTTACCAACTTACTTGGTTTCTGAAGGACATAGTGCGTGGCTCGGTGGTATTTGTCTATCAATAACGCAGATTTCTGCGATTGTTGGCTTGTCTTTTTCAGGATATTTGGCTGACAAATATGGACGATTGAAAATTCTAACTTTTATTATTATTTGTGCACCACTTGCGATGCTCGGTTGGTTGTTCGCAGAAAATATTTTTACAGCATCAAGCATTTTTACAGGTGATGTTGAAACTACCAGTCAAATTATCAGAATGTTGTTCACGAGTGGCTGGTATTTTGTGTTATCATTATTTATTTTTGGAGTCGTCGCTTACGCCGATATGCCTATCTATTTATCGCTGGTTCAAAGCTACGGATTTAAGTATCCTGCGACCGCAAACGGCGTGTTCTTTATGGCACATTTCTTTTTGAGTTCAATCGGCGTTTTCGCAGCGGGTAGAATGTCAGATATTTTGAGTATGCACACTGCATTTAGAATTTTCGCAGGAGCTTCTTTTCTTGGAATTTTGTTTATACCACTTTTACGAAAAGCTGCAAAACGGGCTGATATACATCAGCAAGTCGAAACTGAATCTGAATTATTAAGAAGCAACAGATAAAGCTACATGGCTTGATTTTTATAATTGATTTATTGAAAATAACAAACGCGTGCACCTTCTCCACCAACACAACTTGCACCTAAACTATTTGCTAATTTTTCACATCTAGCTTCATCTAAGTCTGCTGAACTAATATAACCCATGGAGTAACAGTAAAGTATGTATTTATATGAAGAATTAAACTCGTTTGTAAGGACATCAAGCATTCCAATAGCTGCGTTATCATAAGAATATATCGCAGTATGATTTTTATTTAACCCCCCAGCATTTAAAAGAGGACGAAGTTTGTATTCCTTACCTGATACTTTTATTCTACAAGTATCAGTTGTACAATCACCACTTCCATCAGATTTTTGAAAAGTAATATCTAATAAATCTAGGGCAGTAGAATCCTCTTGATTGTCAAAAAGACTTCTTCTGCCTAATGCATCGTTTACATTTTTACCGATTGTCATTAATCCTGAAAGATGAGCCCTATCTCTTGTTATCATATATTTAGGTAAAGCAATAGTAG
>CAYPLD010000072.1:0-5452 GCA_964411485.1 uncultured Elusimicrobiaceae bacterium
AGCGGGACTTTAGGAGAAAAAAAACGAAAATTTACAGAAAAGACGAAGTAAACTATGACGAAAGTTGTCCGCAGGCGGCGTTGATATCGGCTCCTAAACTCTTTCTTGCAGACGCACTAATGTTCGCTTTCTTCAAAGATTTTACAAAATCGTCAACTTCAGCATTAGTAATTTTATTATTCAACTTCTTCGTCTGATTCGCCGGTATAATATTCACATGTAATAAATAATTTCCACGTATACCTTCAATCCATTTTACCAAGTTTCTGAAATCTTTTGTCGAATCATTAACACCTTGTATCAAAATGTATTCTACAAAAACTTGTCGATTAGTTCTAGCAATATAATCTTCCAACGCCAATTGTAACGATTTCAAATTAAATTTCCTGTTTATAGGCATCACTTTCGATCGCAACTTATCATCAGTATAATGCAACGATAACGCCAATTTAACTTGTGGTAAATCAGTTGCTAATTTCTTGATTTTATCGGCGATACCCGATGTCGAGATCGAAATATGTCTTTGTCCGATATTTAGAAAATCAGTATCAGATAAAGTTTTTACAGATTTAACAACTTCATCATAATTCAAAAGTGGTTCGCCCATACCCATATATACAACCGATGATATCCGTTCATTGATTTTTCGTTCTTTGAGAAAACCTTGCCAAAACAAAACTTGATCCGAAATTTCCTCTGCAGTCAAATCTCTTTTGAACCCCATATGCCCGGTCTGACAAAAAGTACAACCTATTTGGCAACCAACCTGCGTCGATACACAAACACTCCAACTATCATAAGGTTTTATTAATACAGTTTCAACTTTACAACCATCTTTAAGTGTTAATAAAGCTTTTTTTATTGTGTCCCTTTTTGATTCTTGCAATTTTGACATAAAAACCGATAATATTGGTAGCTTTTCTGAAAGCTCCTTTCTTAAATCAGCAGGTAGCTGGACGATACCTTTCCAATCGGTTATGCCTTGTTTATATATTGAATCCCTTATCTGATTAAGTCGATAAGAAGGGACATTATTATCTTTTATAAATTTCTTTAGTTTATCAAAATCCATGACACTTTCCTCTAAAAATAGTAAAATAATGAAGTACACTATATTGTACTATTTTAGAATATCACAAAGGAAATTTGTTTTTTGCTTCAAATTTTTGTATATTTCAATCAACTATGGATATAAAATTCGGAACTACCGGCTTCAGGGCTAAAATAGCAGAAGGATTCACTGCACAAAATGTGCAAAGAATAACTTACGGCATTATTTCACACATATACAACGAAGGTTATTATGGGTTCAAAGGTGTCGGATATAAAAAACATTGTAAAGAACATAAAAAGAATTTCAAAAAACCACTTGTGATTGTCGGACATGATACTAGAGGTATGTCACGTCAATTTGCTAGAGTGGCAGCAAACGAATTAACAGCTAATGGAATGGCAGTCAAAATGGCGAAATATCCTATGCCAACACCAGCTGCACAATGGGCTGTATTAGACGAATGTGCAATTGGTGCTATCGTGATTACTGCAAGCGAATTTGAATACGATTTTAACGGAATTAAGTGGGTGTCTTTTTATGGCGGGATTGCCAATAAAGAAGTGATGAGCGATATCGAAAACAGAATTCCAAGAGCAACATCTGCATTGCTTTCAGCAAGTTCACTGGATTATGATTACGAAAATTCAGCGATAAACGAGCTGAATTTTCGTGATGAATATTTGAAACATCTAGCAAAAATCATAGATGTAAACGCAATAAAAAAATCTAAACTAAAAGTCGGAGTAGATCCACTTTTTGGTGCATCAGCAGGATATTTGAGAAAATTTTTAGAAAAAGCACAATTAAAACCTTATTCTATCCACGAAGAACGTGATATTTTCTTCGGACATAAAACTCCAAATGCTGGACCAGAATCACTAAAAGAATTGAGCAAATTAGTTGTGAAAAACAAATTGCATATCGGTATTGCTTGTAATTCAGACGCAGATAGATTTGGAATTATCGATGAAAAAGGACAATGGGTTTCACCTAATGAAATTTTAGCTTTAATTTTGGATCATCTTGTAAGAAACAAAAAATTGACAGGTCGAGTTTGTCGAAGTGTTATAACATCTCATCTAATAGATGAAGTTGCAAGTGTACATCGGCTTCAAGTTAGAGAAACTCCTGTTGGATTTAAACACATCACCAATCTAATGTTGACTGGAAAATATTTAATGGGTGCTGAAGAAACCGCTGGACTTGCGGTATCAACAAATATCCCCGATAGAGATGGCGTTTTGGCTTGTATGCTTATCGTGGAAATGATGGCAATGGAAAAGAAAAGTTTTGAAAGAATCAGAAAAGATTTTTACAAAAAATATCCGATACATTACAGCAAAAAAGTTAGTATCCCGTTGACCGAACTTGAAATAAAAATTTTGATGGAAAAATTAGATATTAATCCGCCACTTTCTATCAATGGTATTAGTGTTTGGCGAATAGATCAAACCGACGGATTCAAATTCATACTTAAAAAAGGAAGTTGGCTTGCAGTAAGACCTTCCGGTACGGATAATATCATAAGAATTTACGCAGAAAGCAAAGATAAAAAACTGCCAGATTTGCTTATCAAAGAAACAAAAAAAATCATACAGCAAATTATAAAAAGAAAATAAATTAGGAGCGAATAAAGTGAGTAAGATTAAAAAAATAGTAGCAAGAGAAGTATTGGATTCTCGAGGATTTCCAACCGTCGAAGCTGATGTAATATTAGTAGACGGTAGCTTTGGAAGAGCGGCAGTGCCAAGTGGTGCATCAACTGGTTCACACGAAGCAGTAGAATTACGAGATGGTGGTAAAAGATATCTCGGAAAAGGCGTAACAAAAGCTGTAAAAAATGTAGAAAAAATTTCTAAAAAAATTATCGGTATGGACGCTGATGATATACGTTTAATTGATGACACAATGATAGCTTTAGACAGCACAGATAATAAAGGTAAGCTCGGTGCAAATGCAATTTTGGCAGTATCAATGGCTGTGTTAAGAGCAGGAGCTGTAAGTAATAAAAAACCTTTGTATCAACATTTGAGAAATGTGTATAGTATCAAAAACAAACAATATCTCTTGCCAGCACCACTTTTGAATATTATAAATGGTGGACAACATTCTGATGCTGGTATCGACGTACAAGAGTTTATGGTGATACCAACTAAAGCTACAAATTTCAAAAGTGCAATGAGCTGTGCTAGTGAAATCTATCATAGTTTGAAAAAATTGTTAGCAAGCAAAAAATACACCGTAAGTGTTGGTGACGAAGGCGGTTTTGCCCCTAAAATCACAAAACATGAAAATGTATTGAAAACAATTTTAACTGCAGTCGCGAATGCTGGATATAGGGGCAAAACCGCCATTGCATTAGATTGTGCAGCAAGCGAATTTTATAAAGCAGGAAAATATAAATTTGAAGGCAAAAAAATCAATGCGGAAAAATTGACAGATATTTATGCAAGCTGGTGCAAGAAATTTCCGATAATTTCAATAGAAGATCCGCTCCACGAAGACGATTGGAAAGGTTGGAAATATATGACCAAAAAACTTGGCAAAAAAATCACCATAGTAGGCGATGACTTATTTGTAACAAATCCAACTCGTCTTGAACGAGGGATAAAAGAAAAAAGTGCAAATTCAATATTGATTAAACTAAACCAAATCGGCTCTGTATCTGAAACAATAGATGTTATAGATCAAGCACACAATGCTGGATTTTCGACGATAATATCACACAGATCTGGCGAAACAAGTGATAGTTTCATCGCTGATTTAGCAGTCGCTACAAATGCAGGTGCGATAAAAACTGGTGCACCATGTCGAAGTGAAAGATTATCAAAATATAACAGATTACTTCAGATAGAAGAAGAGCTTGGTAAAAAGGCAAAGTATGCCAAAGATAAGATATTTAAAAAGTAGAAACAAACCAAACATTAAACTTAATCAAGTAATAAAAGTTATTACTATTTTGGCAATATTGTTTCTGATATTCAATGGAAATGTGAGAAGTATAATATTTAATACTTTAGAAATAAAAAAGTTGAGTCGGGAAAATATCAAGTTAGATAAAGAATTTGCAGATCTTAATAAACAACTAGACAAACTAAAAGCAAATGACACTGCTTATCTAGAACATTTGGCAAGAACCAAATACCATTTAGCAAAAAAAGATGAAATAGAATTTCGATTCAAGGCACAAAAATGAAAATTAAAACTTTAGTTTTAGGATTAATGGCAAATTGCTGTTATATAGTATCAGACGAGGATAATAATGCCGTTTTGATAGACCCTGCATGGGGTATAAAAGATATAGAGAAATATCTAGAAAGTGAAAATCTAACACCAAAAGCAGTGTTCTTTACACACGGACATTTTGATCATGTCAAACGAGCTGATGCAATCGTAAAAAAGTTTAATATCCCAGCTTATATCGAACAAGGTGATGTAAAAGTCACAGAAATACCTGCAAACTTGTTGGAAACTTATAAAGGTGATAAAAAATTTAAGATTGGAAAACTAAATATCGAAATTTTACATACTCCGGGACATAGTGAAGGATCTGTCTGCATAAAAATTGGCGACAATCTTTTCACCGGCGACACTTTATTCAAAACCGTTTGCGGAAGGACCGATTTACCGGGTTCAGATCCACAAAAGATGCAAAAGAGTTTGAAAAGATTGTCGCAATTACCACCTAAAACAAAAGTTTGGACCGGACATGAATACAACGGATATGAAAGCACAATTGAAGAAGAGCTTAAAACAAATCATTTCCTACAAATGGCGATAACACAATAGGTTCTCAATGAAACACAAACAAAACACAAAACAATTAGATAGCTTAAACACAGAAAAATACGCAATAATCACAGATTTTGATGGCACATTAACGACCAAAGATATCGCACACGAGATATGTCTACATCATAAAATAACGAGTAAAGATCAGATTCAAACATCTTACGATACTGACGATGAAGCAAAGAGTTGGATGATAAATCATTTTGCTCAACTTAAGACCACTCCAAAAGAGTTTGAACATTTTGTTCTAAAAATAGCAAAGCCAAGAAAATTTCTAAAAAGATTAAAAAGATTTTGTCGGGAAACAAAAATTCCTTTCGAGATTGTTAGTGGAGGGTTGGATATTTATATCAAACCAATTTTGAAACATATGGGTTTTGAAGATACTCCATTTTTTTCAGCTAATGCAAAAATTTCGGACGATGGGATAATAGTGAGCTATCCATTACTCGAAGATTATCGTCTGGACGATTTCAAAGCATCAAGAGTTCAACATTATAAAGATTTGGGGTATATCACAATTTTTTGTGGTGATGGTATCACAGATTTCAAAGCTGCTCAAACAGCTGATATAGTATTTGCCTGTCGTTCGCTTGCAAAAGCGTG
>CAYPLD010000073.1:0-5315 GCA_964411485.1 uncultured Elusimicrobiaceae bacterium
TGGATTCAAAAGTTTCGCTGAAAAATCAAAACTTACCTTGCGTCCCGGTATTACCTGTGTTGTAGGTCCGAACGGGTGTGGAAAATCTAATGTAATAGATAGTGTTCGATGGGCTATTGGTGAAATGTCGTGGAAGCAGTTGCGATCTGCCAGCATGGTGGATATCATATTCAACGGAACAATGAAACGTCCTGCTTCAAATATGGCCCAAGTGAGTATGACCTTCGACAATGCTGAAAGAAAACTTCCAATAGATTTTAATGAAGTTGTTGTAGCTAGAAAAATATTTAGATCTGGCGAATCGGAATATTTCCTAAACAGAGTGCAATGTCGACTTCGTGACATCAGAGATTTGTTCCTCGACACCGGTATCGGTGGCGAGGGTTATGCTATTATCGACCAAGGTGGTATCGAGAGAATTTTATCCGCTAATCCAGTAGAACGAAGAGAAATGTTTGAAGAAGTTGCTGGAGTATCAAAATATAAAAGCAAAAGAGATGAAGCCGAACGAAAATTAGAAAAAGTCGATTTAGATTTAGGTAGATTGTCCGATACAATAGTTCTCATCACCGAACAAGTAAAAAAATTGGATAGTGAAGCAAGAAAAGCTCGTTTGTATCAAAAATATCGAGATGAACTAAAAGGTAGCGAAGTTGCAATATCACTTTCCAGTGTAAAAGAGTATGAAGAAAATATTGAGAACAATAATAAAGAACTAGATCCAATAAAAAAAGAAATAACCGATTTACAAACAACCACTTCTGCATTAGAAGGCGAAAACGCGGCGTTGAATTTGAATCTAACACATAAACAAGCAGAGCTTGGTAAGATTAGTCAAGAAACCGCAAGTATAAAATATCAGATAGGTTTGTTGGAAGGTAATATCAAGAATTGTGAGAATATGATAGAGGAACTTTCAAAACAGGTTTCTACATCTAAAGAAGAGGATGTTCTCGGCGAAAAAAGGTTGGTCGAACTAGAACCAAAAATCCAAGAATTTAGAGATAAATTAGAAGAAGCATCTAAAAAATTAGAACCAATTCAAGAAGAATATAATCAGAAAGTGGAGCAGATTAGAACAAAGGAAAATGAATTATCCGAAACAGAAAAAGAGTTTGAAGTTGGTAGTTCTGAAATTCTAAAACTTGCTCAAAAAGAAATGGAATTTAATAACAATGTTGTGTTAGAAGAATCTTCAATATCGCATCAAAATCAGAATTTGGCACATCTTAATAAAGATAAACAAAAGAATTCCGATAAAGAAAATAATTTTAGGAACGAAATTTCAGATTTAGAAAATAAATTAACAAATTCTAAAAACAATCTACAAGAAAAACAAAAATCACTAGAAAGTTTGGAGTCAGAAAGTAAAAGTCTAAAGAAAAATGCAGAAAATTTACAGGATAAATTAAGCGAAGCCAAAACATTAAAAGCATCATTAGAAGCAAAAGTTCAGGTGCTAGAAAAACAGGGCGAACAAGATCCATATTGGCTCGGTGTTAAAACAATCCGAGAAAAAAATATTGACGGCGTTAAAGATGTTTTGAGAAATTTAATAAAAATCGAAAGTAGCCAAAAATTTCTGTTGGAAGAAATTTTTGGCAAGTACCTAGATAGTTTGGTTTGCGATAGTTTTGATAATGTAAATGAAGCTGTGAGTGCATTAAATAGCAATCAAAAAGCTAGATGTAGATTTTTAGTTTTATCTGCTGTGCCAAGTTCATCAGATTCAAATCAAGATATAAAAAACAAGTTGCAATACGATTCTAGTATCGAACCGCTTGTGAATTATCTGGTTAGCGGTTATGAAGCAAGTGGCAAGCAAGTCAAAACAAGTTTTTGGGTGTCCGCCGGTTCTGATGCGATCAAAACTCAAGAAAACTATTGGAAAGATGAGAACCTAAAAGAAGAAATAGTTGCAAAAGAGATTTCAGCTAAAAAAGTTTTAGAGGATATAGATAAAAACAGCAAAAATTTGGTAGATATCGACGAAAAAATTAGAAATATTAACAATGATATAAACACTGCGAAAGTGTCAGTGAGCAGTTTAGAAAGCGAAATTCAGAGCAAAAAAGATCAATTAAAAAGTTTACAAGAAGTATCTGATGTGATTGATGAGGATAAAAAGAAAATAGAAGCTGATATTTCAAATCGCAAGAAAAATATAGAAGAAATAAAACAAAACATTGTAGAAATGTCTGACAAGAAAAAAGAATTATCAGAAAAAACTGGCGAGTTAAGAGATAAAAGATTAAAACTTAATGAAGAAGTTGGAAGCATCAAAAAAGAATTGGAAAATAAAAACTCTGCATTATATGAAGCTAAAATGTTCAAAGCAAATACTGAATATGATTTGAAAGGTGCAGAAATCGAAATTAATAATATAAAAGATTCGACCAAAAAAAGACAAGAACGAATTTTAGAATCTAATGAAAAAATAAAAAATTTAGAAGAAGAAAAAACAACTTCCGAACAGACCTTAAAAACTGAACGAGATAAACTTGCACAAACAGAAGTATCTGAAAATCAGTTCAAAGAAGATTTAGAGAAAATGCGTAAGGAGTACGAGGATAAAAACACTAAATTGAACGAAGCAAAACAGAGTAATTCTAAATTAGAAATAAAATTACACGATTTGGAAAACAGCGTATCAAATTACAATAGAAGACGAACAGAAATTATCAGCAATTTACAAGAAAGATGGAATTTAACATTAGAAGAAGCTCAAAATAAATTCAAAGATGTTGAGATAGATCACGATAGAATAAAGATGATGCGAAAACGTATTGAAAATATGGGTGCAATAAATATGACCGCACCAGAAGAATATGATGCATTAACAGAAAGAAACGAATTTTTGAATAAACAAATAGAGGACTTAAATCAAGCAAAACAGGATTTGAAACAAGCGATTACAAAAATAAATGCAACAACAAAACAAAGTTTCAAAGATACTTTTGATGTTGTGCGTGGTCATTTCAAAGAGATTTATCAAATATTATTTACTGGTGGTGAAGCGGATTTAGTGTTAACAAATCCAGAGGATATGTTGGAAACGGGAATTGATATTGTGGCACAACCGCCGGGCAAAAAACTACAAAATATTTCAGCATTATCTGGTGGTGAAAAAGCATTGACCGCATTATCATTATTATTCAGTTTCTTTAGAACCAATCCATCGCCGTTCTGTATTCTCGACGAAGCTGATGCTCCACTTGACGAAGCAAACATCGAAAGATTTGTCGGATTATTGAAACAATTTATAGCGAACACGCAATTTATAGTTGTGACACACAACAAGCGAACAATGGAAGTAGCTGATATTTTATATGGAATAACGATGCAAGAATCAGGTGTATCAAAAGTGATGAGCGTTGGACTACACGAAGCATCTGAAAAATATACTACTCAAGAAGAGCCACAAAAGAAAGAAAAATCATTTGTTTAGGCGAGAACCTCGCCTTGTGTTTTTCGCTTCGCTTTGTGGGATTATTCCTCTCCCATTGAGTCGTGGACACAGACTCTGTGAGAGGACGACTAGTTCGAAGAACTAGCGAGATGATGGCTAGGTTTCAGATGAGGTAAAAAAGAAAATGAAATACGCAATTTTTTCTGATATTCACGGAAATTACGAAGCATTAAAAGTTGTTCTAGCAAAAATGAAAAGCATGAAAGTTGACAGATACTTTTTTTGTGGCGATCTTGTTGGGTATGGTGCAGAAAGCGAAAAATGTGCTCAAGCATTAATGAAATTAGACAATTTTAAGGGTATAATGGGTAATCATGATTTGTCCTTATTAGATTCAAATATGTTTAGTTGGTTCAGTAGTGCGGCGATATCGAGCATAATGTATGCTAAAAAACATTTTAGCCCAAAAAGTTTGGAGTTTGTATCAAATTTCAAAACAATACATATCAGCAAAACTTTTTGGGCGGTTCATGGTTCATTTACAGATCCGTTCAGAGAATATTTATTATCACCAGAACAGTTTGAAGTGAATAGAGATAAATGGAGTGGTAATCTCTGTTTTTTAGGACATACTCATATGCCACTTATGATAGTTAGTAAGCCGAGCAAGTTTCCAGAAGTTCATATGATAGAGGGAGATGATACTACCATCAAACTCAACAAAACTGCACGATATATGATTAATCCGGGAAGTGTGGGTCAGCCACGCGATCACAATTCAAAAGCAAGTTTCGGTATCTATGATAGCATTAAAAACACTTTTCGACTTATTAGAGTTAAGTATCCAGTAGCAAGCACTCAAGAAAAGATTTTGAAAAGCGGGCTTCCAAGAATTTTAGCTGATAGATTGAGCGAAGGTATGTAGGTTTAGCTAAATAAAATTCTGATTCCGATAAGAAAAAAACCAAAAGCTACCAACAAATATTTTGATGGTAGCTTTTTGAAAAATATACATTCGAATAACGCTGCAAAAACCACGCCAGTAATTGCGATTCCTGTCAAACTTGCGAGATGTCCAATTTGGATAGCTCTTAAATAGAACCATAAAGATATAAATGTTCCGAAAAATCCTGAAATAAGCATCAACACTTTACCAGTTCTGTTTAATGCCTTAAAATTTTCTACCAATTTGAATTTGATGAATCTAGCGAGGATAAGAAATGCTATCATTCCACCCATAAAACGATATAGATTTGCTTGTGTTGAATCTATATTACTACTTTCAAAACCGAGCCGAGTGATTATGATACCAGAACCGTCCAGTGTCATACCGGCAAGTGCGAACAAGAACGGAGCAAGATGCCATTTTCCGCTTTTTCTATATCCTTCTAACGCGAAAATAAAAATACATATTACGAAAAATATTATACTGATAAGTTTTTTTGTGTCCATATGTTGATCAAATAAAAAGTAGCTAAAAACTCCGACCAATAACGGTTGGAAAGCGAAAATCATCATCGTCCTGCCGGGACCCATCAATGCAAATGATTTTATTAAAAAGATATCTGCCATACCGAGTCCAACAAAACCGGATATTAGAAAATAACCAAGTGCTTTTGTTGGGATATCTGTAAATCCTGTTGTAAAAAAGACGACTAGTAAGAATGCGAAAAACCCTATATACGTTTTAAGACCAGTGACCCAAACGGAAGATATTGTTCGAGAATATTTTGTGTATACTTGCGATGCTAACGACCATAGCAATAATGCTAATAGTGCGTAGATATATGCGAGATTCTGATTTGTCATTTTTTCCTGCGTTCTTTGAGTGCTTTTTTGTTTTTTTGCTCCTAAAGTGACCCCGTAGGGAGTCATCCTGAGCGAAGTCGAAGGATCTCTATTTTAA
>CAYPLD010000074.1:0-5204 GCA_964411485.1 uncultured Elusimicrobiaceae bacterium
TTCATTATATTTCATACTTACACTCATCTTTACGCTCCTTAAAAAACCTATAAACTAAAAACCTATAAACATTATAGCAAACTATTTGCATATTTGGCTCAATATGCAAATAGTTTGCTCGTCTTGTATTATGAGTTTGTGCTACACAAATAGTTTACTCGTCTTGTATTATGAGTTTGTGCTACGCAAATAGTTTACTGCTCTCCTTAAATTTGTACAATGTTTTTATGAACATAATAAAAGCAATAAAAAATAGACGAAGTATCAGAAAATATAAGGATACTCCAATTGAGAAAGAAAAATTAATAAGTTGTCTTGAAGCGGCTCGTATTTCGCCATCAGCATGCAATTCACAGCCGTGGCATTTTGTCGTGCTTGATAATCCTGAAATAAAAAATAAATTTGCTGACACCGTTTTCACTGGACTTTATGCCAATATGACTTTTGTCAAAACTGCACCTATAATCGTCGCTGTGGTTAGTGATAAAGGTAATTTCAAAACAAAACTGGGAAACTTTTTGAAAGATACAAGTTTTTATTTAATAGATATCGGAATCGCAATTGAACATTTCATTTTACAAGCTCAAGAACTCGGATTGGGTACTTGTTGGATTGGTTGGTTCAATGATAAAAAAGCTAGAAAATTTTTGAAATTACCAAAAGGTAAAAAAGTTGATATGTTAATCGCAGTCGGATATTCAGATGAAAGAGTTTTTGCCCGACCTCGTAAAAAATTAGAAGAAATGTCATCGTTCAATAAATTTGAATAGCTAAAATTTTACTTAACTCCCCAAATATAATAAAATGTAAGAGAAGAGCATTTTTGTTCTCATCGTTTTTTATTTTACAAAATAAAATATTTGAAATATTGGATTTCTGCCCTATCCTCGCGTTTGGTTTTCCAACTTTTTTGAGAATTATGCGAGGAAGTTTGAACCGCCTAGTCCATTCAGCGAATACTCCGAAGGAGTAGCGGGACTTAAGGTTCAAAATGACGAAGCAGAAACTCAAAAAAGGAAGGAAAATATGTCAAAGAAACTCGTTGCTATGGACGGTAATTCTGCCGTCGCTCACATAGCACATAAAACAAATGAAGTTATCGCAATTTATCCTATCACTCCGTCGAGTGGTATGGGCGAAGTGTGTGATGAAAAATCCGCCGCAGGCGAAAAAAATATCTGGGGTAATACTCCAATCGTAAGCGAACTACAATCAGAAGGTGGTGCTGCCGGTGCAGTGCATGGTTCATTATCGGTAGGTGCATTGACAACAACTTTCACAGCTTCTCAAGGTCTACTTTTGATGATTCCAAATATGTACAAAATCGCTGGTGAATTATCACCAACGGTTTTTCATGTTTCAGCAAGATCAGTTTCGACACATGCTTTATCAATCTTTGGCGACCATTCCGATGTGATGGCTTGTCGACAATGTGGTTGGGCGATGTTATCGTCGGCAAATCCGCAAGAAGCTATGGACTTTGCATTAATCACACAAGCCGCAACATTAGAATCAAGAGTTCCATTTTTACATTTCTTCGATGGGTTCAGAACTTCTCACGAACTTAATATGGTCGATGTTCTTGGCGACGATATTATCAAACAA
Organism: uncultured Elusimicrobiaceae bacterium; assembly: GCA_964411485.1. Classification (GTDB taxonomy): domain Bacteria; phylum Elusimicrobiota; class Elusimicrobia; order Elusimicrobiales; family Elusimicrobiaceae; genus Pseudelusimicrobium. The sequence goes on from CAYPLD010000074.1 coordinate 1,606, forward strand.
TTTATGAACGAAAAATTAATCGCAGAGCATAAAGCTAGAGCGTTGAACCCAGAATGTCCGACAATAAAAGGTACTGCTCAAAATCCTGATGTGTTTTTCCAAAGCAGAGAAGCTGGAAATAAATATTACGACGCTTGTCCTGATATTTTAAAAAAATATATGGCAAAATTCGGTGAGCTAACCGGTAGAAATTATAAATTATATGAATATTTCGGCGACGAAAATGCAGAAAATATAATCATAACAATGGCTTCAAGTGCTGATACCGTAAGAACAAGTATCGAATGTATGAACGATAAAAATGTCGGTATGCTAAAAGTAAATCTTTACAGACCTTTCTATGCAAAAGATTTTATCGATGCAATCCCAAAATCGGTGAAAAAAATCGCAGTTCTAGATAGAACAAAAGAACCCGGTGCTAACGGCGAACCATTATATAAGGATGTTCAAGCAACATTTTTATCCGACGAAGCTAAAACAAAATTTGGTGGAAATATTCCAACAATAATCGGTGGTAGATATGGACTTGGCTCGAAAGAGTTCAATCCTGCTATGGTAAGAGCTATCTACGATAATTTGCAACAAGATAAGCCGAAAAACAATTTTACCGTCGGTATTAATGATGATAAAACCAATACAAGTTTAGAACCAAAAGTAGCATGTGTGAGCGAAAACGAAAAAAATTGTTTTTCGGCGATGTTCTATGGGCTAGGATCTGACGGAACAGTTGGTGCAAATAAAAATACAATGAAAATTATCAGTGAAAATACTGATAACTTTGCACAAGGATATTTTGTTTACGATTCCAAAAAAGCAGGTAGCTTGACCGTATCTCATGTTAGATTTGGTAAAGAATATATCAGAATGCCGTACTTAATTGAGAAAGCAGATTTTCTTGGTTGTCATATGTTTGCATTTTTGGAAAAGTATGATGTACTTAAAAATATGAAACAAGGTGGAATATTTTTATTAAATAGTCCTTACCATGCCGATGAAGTTTGGAACAAAATCCCACAAGAAACACAAAAAAGTATTATTGAAAAAGAACTTAAATTTTATGTGATAGACGCAAGTCATATCGCCGAAAAAACAGGTATGGGGTCACGAACAAACACAATAATGCAAACTGCCTTTTTTGCCATCTCTGATGTAATGCCAAAAGACGAAGCGATTGGATATATCAAAGATGCAATCAAAAAAACTTATGGCAAAAAAGGCGAAGAAATCGTCAATAAAAACTACGCAAGTGTTGATGCAACTGTATCAGAAATTGAACTAGTAAAATATCCAAAAGAAACAACTAGTGAAATTCATGTGAAACCAGCAGTTCCAAGTGATGCTCCGGAATTTGTCAAAGAAGTTTTGGGCGAAAGTTATGCTTTCAGAGGTGACGATATCCCTGTATCAAAATTCCCAGAAGATGGCACATATCCAACTGCGACAGCCCAATATGAAAAAAGAAATATTGCAATGAAATGTCCAGTATGGGATCCTGAAGTTTGTATACAATGTGGTATCTGTTCATTGGTATGTCCGCATGCTGTAATCAGAATTAAGGCATATGATGAAAGTGAACTAAAAGATGCCCCAGCATCGTTCAAATCAGCAGACGGAAAAGCTGACTTAAAAGATAAAAAAGTGAGCGTCCAAGCTGCTGTCGAAGATTGTACCGGCTGTGGTGCTTGTGTTTATAATTGTCCTGCAAAGAATAAAGAAGTTGAAGGTAAGAAAGCCATAAATATGGAAGATCAAATTCCATTGAGAAAAACCGAAATTGATAATTTCGCTTTCTTTATGAAAATTAAATCGGCAGATATTCCAACAAAAAGAGAAACCGTAAAAGGATCACAATTTCATAGACCTTTATTTGAATTCTCCGGTGCATGTGCGGGCTGTGGTGAAACTCCTTATATCAAAGTCTTGACCCAACTCTTCGGCGATAGGTTAACAGTCGCAAATGCAACAGGTTGTTCATCAATCTACGGCGGAAACTTGCCAACAACTCCATATTGTACAGACGAAAATGGACGAGGACCAACTTGGTCTAACTCGCTTTTTGAAGATAATGCAGAGTTCGGTTTTGGTATGAGATCAGCTTTTGATCAACTTTATTCAGATGGTATAAATTTATTAAAAGAATGCAGTTCAACTTGTTTACAAGAACATAAAGAACTCGCAGATTCTATAATTAATAATGACCAAAAAACATCCGAACAAGTTGAACTGCAAAGAAAAAATGCACATCAATTGAAAGAGATTTTGAAAGATTCGAAATGCGAACACGCATCAAGATTGATTAGTTTCGCAGAATATTTGATTAAAAAATCTGTATGGATAATTGGTGGCGACGGCTGGGCATATGACATCGGATACGGCGGATTAGACCATGTATTAGCAAGTGGTAAAAACATCAAAGTTTTGGTACTTGATACAGAGGTTTATTCGAACACTGGTGGACAAATGTCAAAATCGACGCCTTATGGTGCGGTCGCAAAATTTGCTGCCGGTGGTAAAGCTATGCCAAAGAAAGATCTTGGTATGATATCGATGACATACGGAAATATTTATGTGGCACAAATATCGATGGGTGCAAATTATAATCAGACCGTTCAAGCATTGGCTGAAGCTGAAGCTTATGACGGACCTGCAATTGTAATTGCATATTCACATTGTATCGCACATGGTATCGATATGGGTGCCGGAATGGGCGAAGGTAAAAAAGCTGTTCAATGTGGTAGATGGCCACTTTATAGATTTAATCCAGAATTGAGAGATGCTGGAAAAAATCCATTGAATATTGATAGTGGTAAACCAACCATTAGTGTATCAGACTTTATGAAAGGTGAAAATAGATTTAAGGTTTTGATGAAATCTAACCCGGAAACAGCTGATAAATTAATGAAAATGGCAGAGAAAGAATCTGCTTGGAGATTGAGCGTTTACAAACAACTTGCAGAAATGAACTGTAATGTTGATGGTAAAGCTGAATCTACTGAAAAATAAAATTAGAGATTGACATTGATTAACCCCAAAGCCACGTGGCTTTGGGGTTTTTTTGTATAATAAATTTGTATAATAAATTTGACCGAATTAAACGAAGGAGAAAATTATGAGTTATTTTATAGATTGTGTTACAAAAAAGTATTTTCAATTCAAAGGCAGAGCAAGACGAAAAGAATATTGGATGTTCTATTTATTAGCTATGGGAATAGCTTTAATACTAGGAATCATTGAGGCAGTAATGACTGGAGGTGCTCCACAGTCATCACCTAGTATTTTCTCTTCAATATATGCATTTGCCCTAATTATCCCATTTTTGGCAGTAACAGTTAGAAGACTTAATGACACTAATCGTTCTGGCTGGTGGATACTTATATCATTAGTTCCCATTGTAGGTGGCATCATCCTTCTAGTGTTCATGTTACAAAAAGGTACAACAGGCGACAATCGATTTGGTAAAGATACATTAGTATAATAAAAGATTGACTGAATTTACCCCAAGCCTCACGTGAGGCTAGGGGTTTTTTATTGTATAATAAAATTAATAAAATTTTATAAATGAGGAGTAGATAAAAAATGAAAAACAAACTCACTAAATG
>CAYPLD010000075.1:0-5088 GCA_964411485.1 uncultured Elusimicrobiaceae bacterium
TGTTGGTTGTGGTACTTATTATCGCAATTCTTGCAGCTATTGCATTACCTCAGTATTTTATCACTGTGGAAAAATCAAGAGCTAGTGAAGCATTAACAATTCTCAGTAGTATAGCAAGTGCTGAAGAAAGATTTTATCTAGCAACAGAGGGTGTAACAAATGATTTTGGTAACTTTGATATCGAAATTATAGACTATGCAGGAGATGCTGCTGATGGGGCAGCATTTTATTCAGATAATTTTGCGTACCTTTTAGCCACCTGTAGTACATCAGGATCTGCAGGATTTACTGCTTGTAACCCAACAGCAACAAGAATGGAATCTACTTCTACATTCCATTCAACTTACGATTATATAATAACGAGAGATGTATCGTCAGGAACAGTAACTTGTGCTGTACATGGTAGCGGTGGTGGTAGTGGTTCTAAAGGTGCTAAAATTTGTGCTGCATTAGGAATGTCGTAATGTAAAACATTTGTAATAAAAACAATAGAAAAACCTCGCTCAATTGAGCGAGGTTTTTATTTTAACTTGACTTTACAGTTTATAATAGTTATACTAAATTGGTATTCGTAATGGGAATACAAAATGTTCAATCCGTTAGGAGGATTATTATAAATGAAAAAGTTAAGACAGTTAAATAAAAAAGCGTTTACGCTTATCGAGTTGTTGGTTGTGGTACTTATTATCGCAATCCTTGCAGCTATTGCATTACCTCAGTACTTTGTGACTGTGGAAAAATCTAGAGCTAGTGAAGCATTAACACTTCTCAGTAGTATAGCAAGTGCTGAAGAAAGATATTATCTAGCAACAGATGCTGTAACAAATGATTTTGGTAATTTTGATATTGAAATCACAGACTATGCAGGGAGTTCTGCTGATGGAGCAACATTCTATTCAGATAATTTTGCATACTCTCTAAGCACTTGCGGTACATCAGGATCTGCAGGGTTTACTGATTGTAATCCAACTGCAACAAGAATGGAAGATACTAGTACGGTCCATACTACCTATGACTATAAAATAACTAGAGATGTGGAGTTAGGAACAGTAGCATGTTGTTATCTCGATGCTAGTGATAAAGGTGACCAAGTTTGTAACGCATTAGGATATACAGGAACAGTATGTAGTTAATTATTACACAAATATTAACAAAAAAACCTCGCTCTGTTGAGCGAGGTTTTTTATTAATATACAAATTACAGCTATCCGATTAGAAGCATCAATCCCAACATCAAAAATACTATCGCTAATAAAATTTTCACAAGCACCATATTCTTTTTAAGAAAACTACTAAACTTGTCCGAACTATATCCCATCAATGATAATACAAAAATCAAAACAAGTGGCATTATAAACATCAAATTATACAAAAACAAATAAGCCCATGCTTTTATCCTAAACGTTTCTTGTTTCAAAATCAAAACAATAGTCGGCACATAAACTTGACCCGTACAAACCGCCTCAACAAGAGAAACCAAAAAACCTACAACCAAACTCGCTAAAATCAAACCAAATGCACTTTTATGTTCGCCTTCTTTCGTTCGTAAAAAGAATCCTACTATCTTGTTAATCCTATGTTTTAAACTCTTTGGAAGTTGAAGTATCATCTCACCCGCATCACCTGTCTTCTTGTATACAAAAACATCATAAATACTCAAACCAAAAAATGTGAAACATATCCCCGCAGCAAGCCAATAAAATACTTGTACCAAAATTCCAAAACTATTCAGTGCATATAACGCTTTGAAAAATCCAAAACCTAACAAAATATATGTGGTAAATACTGCCAGACAATACGCCGAACCGATATAAACAATCTCCCTTCTCCTATAACCGTACGCCGATAAAAACGATATGAAAAATACTATCACCGCAAATGCACATGGATTAATTCCATCGATAAGTCCATTAAAAATTATCGCAGAAAGTGTTATCGCAGCAAAAGTTTTATCTACATCTGCCACCTGCTGTTCTTCAACAAAAATATTTATTTTTTCGAGGTTTGCTTCAATTGATTGTTCCGCTAAATCTTTTATATCAGATGGATATCCAACTAAAAATGTATCCCCGATAAGCATAGCCGGAATGGAAGCTCTTTCATTATTTGCTTTTGCAACTTTATCTAACAAAAAACTATTTTCATAGTTTGTGATATCAAGTTCTACAAAATTTACCGTATCTTTATATTCTTTTTTGAGGTCAGGTAAATATTCGGATTTCATTTTTAGACAATGAAAACAATATGGCGAATAAAATATTTTAACATCGAGTTTTTCTTTCGGACCATTTTCCGCAAAAGAAAAACTCGAAAATAAAAATACTAAAACAAAACCGAATAGAAATTTCTTAAACATTAAAGCACACCTCTAATAAATTCCTCTATTCCGTTCATAATCATATTAATTGACATCAACGCAAGTATCAAACCCATCAATCGTTCCATTGCCTGCATACCGCTTTTTCCTAAAAATTTTGATATAGGAAAAGATAAAAGCAATACAGCAGAATTTACTGCAAAAGCTAAAAGCAATGCTATAAACCAATAATTTATTTGCTCCGGAGATCTTGCAGATAAAAGTAAAATAACACTTAAACTAGCCGGTCCGGCGATAAGCGGTACTGCTAACGGAACTAACAATGGCTCCTTTGGTGAATTAGCAGAAGAAGGTGAAATTGAATCTATCCCTTTTCCAAAAACTAACCCAAGCGATATTATGAATAATACTATCCCTCCAGCTATACTCAACGAGGATTGTTTTATATCAAATAGGTCAAGTATATATCGTCCCAGAAATAAAAATATCACCATTATCACAAGTGCAAAAAATAATTCTCTGACCAAAACTTTTGTTTTTCGTTCGTTTGGAACTTTTTTCAATATAGTTATAAAAAGTGGTATGTTACCAAACGGATCCATCACTAAAAATAGTGTTATCGCAGCTACGATTATCTCTTGCATAAAATCCTCCTAATATACGTAGTAATAAATACATGATATCATTTTTAGTGGATAATTTTGTATCATATTACTATTATGAGAAGAGAAACTGGCTTTATCCAAAAAAATATAAGAGAAGAACGTGAGATATTCCTAAACATCACAAAATGGTTCATATACGCTAGTATTATGGGGGTTTTGGTAGGTATTGCCGACACTTTATTCTTGAAATTGCTACATAAAAGTAGCGAAGTAGCAACATCACATAATTACTATTTTTTGATATTACCATTGGTACTTTTATTGACCTCTTATATTAGCACAAAAACCTATTCAAGACATAAGGACTATTCCACAAATTCTGTGATAAGCACACTCAATAACAATAAAGGGATAAGTGTGTTATCGTCAATAAAAGCGTTCTTTTTGCCGATAGTAACAATAGCCGCCGGCGGTTCAGCTGGTAAAGAAGCTCCTTGTGCGGATGTCGGTGCTGGGATAGGTTCTTTTTTAGCAAAATTTTTTAATTTAACCAATAATGACAAAAGAAAATTGATGATTTGTGGTGTTTCTGCCGGATTTGCCGGCGTGTTTGGTGTTCCAATTTCCGGTGCAATATTCGGGTTGGAAGCATTGTTTGTCGGAAAAGTTTTTTATGATGTTATGCTCCCTGCCTTGATATCAGGAATAACTGCTTATGGAATAACTTCTCATTTAGGCGTGGAATATATTTATCATCCGTTCAATTTCACCCCTGTTTTTACTCAAGCGTTTTTCCTAAAAGTTGTAATTGCAGGTTTGTTTTTCGGGGTGATATCTCTATTTTTAATAGAAACTGTGAGATTTTTACAAGTTCTATTTAGATATATTTCAATAAAAACTAACTGGGCTGTTAGAAGTTTGATAGCAGGTATTTTACTCGTGTTGATAGGATTGGTATTTTCACCAACATATCTTGGGCTTGGTATGGTGGAGATAGATTCTATGTTGTCTGGTCACGACACACCCGCTCTGGGATTTGTGATAAAAACCGTCGCAACTGCACTCACTTTTGCAGGTGGTGGGGTTGGCGGGATAATCACGCCAATATTTTTTATCGGGGCAAACGCTGGTATATTTTTCGCTAAAATTTTCGGGCTAGATTTCACAACTTTCGCCGCGATTGGTGTGGTTAGTGTGCTGGCAGGTGCGTGTAATACTCCACTTGCAGCAGCAATTATGGCGACTGAATTGTTTGGTCCGAAAATTGCACCTTATGCAGCAGTTTCATGTGTGATAAGTTTCTTGATTACAGGAAAAAGGAGTATTTTTCCAGCACAAAAATTTAGTTTCAAGAAAGATCTTGGAAGCGATGCGTTAGATGATACTGTTATAGATTTACCGAAAAGAAAAAATTTACTTTCTGTTCTGACCAAACATTTAGTACCAGATTTTCGAGATAGAAATGCGAGATTGCCTAGAAGTTTAGAAAAGAAAGAAGAATCTATAAAAATCAAAGAAACTAAAAAACCGAAAAAAGAAAATAAAAAAGACGAACCAAAATTGCCTTTTAATTAAAGAGACAATAATCATCTCCAATACTACAGCCCGAACCTAAACTGTTCGCTAATCTTACACATCTTGCTTCATCTACATTTGAGTTATAGTCTATATAATTACAATCAAGTCTAAATCTATATCCAGCATTATAAGTATTTGCATAACTTTCTGTACAAACAAAAAGTATTCCAAAAGCATTATTTGTATAAGAACGAAAATCAGCATAATTTCTACCTGTAACACCACCATGATTCAAACGAGGAAGAAGTAGATACTCCTTACCCGATACTTTTATTCTACAAGTAGTACCTGTGCAATCACCTCCTGCATTATTTTTAAAACTTATATCTAGTCTATCCAAAGCATAAACACTTGGAGTATCATCAAATAAACTTCTTCTATCCAAAGCATCATTAACATTTTTACCGATTGTCATTAATCCTGAAAGGTATGCTCTATCTCTTGTTACCATATATTTTGGCAAAGCAATCGATGCAAGTATTGCTATTATTAATACTACTACCAATAATTCAATTAAAGTAAAACCTTTAATCTTCTTGTCATCTTGAGCGTAGTCGAAAGATCTCAAATTGTTAGTGTGAATTGTAG
>CAYPLD010000076.1:0-4891 GCA_964411485.1 uncultured Elusimicrobiaceae bacterium
CACACACACACACACAACGCTGTCATTCTGAGCGACTAACGGGAGTCGAAGAATCTCTATCTACAATTCACACTAACAATTTGAGATCTTTCGATTACGCTCAAGATGACAAAAATATTAAAGGATTCACATTAATTGAACTTTTGGTTATTGATTTAATTTTATACCTCTCCCATAGGGAGAGGTCGACTGATCAGAATGATTAGCGGGTGAGGGCTTTGTTTCTTTTATAGTATTAGATATAACTTTATATACTCCCTCAATATTTCCTAAAACTTCATTATTCCAAAACCTTAAAACTTTATAACCCTGCTTCTTTAAGTATTCTGTTCTTTTTTCATCTGATAATTCGTTAGTATCTTGATTATGCTGTCCACCATCAATTTCTATTACTAAATTCTTTTCATAACAAATAAAATCTACTATATAATTAGAAATTGTTTCCTGTCTTCTAAATTTACAACTTTCTAATTTATTGTTTTTCAAAATATTCCATAGCTTAACTTCTGCTGGAGTTAAGTTTCTTCTATGATTTTTTGCAAAGTTTAGTAAGTTTTTATTGGATAGCTTTCTATGCATATTTTACCATTCATAGCCCTCACCCCAACCCTCTCCCAAAGGGAGAGGGTTAATAAGGTAAATTTTTATTTTTTATTCAATATCTCATTTGCCTTTGGACAATTAATCACACCACAGTTTTCTATATTATGTGCCTTAAATGAGATTATCTCTATATCGTTAGATAAAAACTCATCTTTGACTGGCTCTTTCTTACATAAATCCGTAGTAAGATATTTGAACGAAGAATCACTAAAAATCGTAACACCAACTTTATCTTCACCATTTTTGAGCTGTTCTTTCAAAACACCCAAAAAATTTGCACCGCTAGAAATTCCAACTGACAAACCTTTTTCGTTTAGTTTTTTAGCAAGAATTATGCTGTCGCCATCGTCGACAGCGACGATATCATCAAGATATTCCAAATCAACAATCGCTGGGATAAATTCATCAGAAATTCCTTGAATTCTATGATTACCGATTTTCTTACCACCGGTCGACATAGTAGGCGAATTGCTCGGTTCTAACGGATGACATTTAGTATGGGGAGATAATTTTTCGAAACATTTTTTTACACCCATAATTGTTCCACCAGTTCCGACACCAGCAACGAAAATATCTGGTTTCAAGTTTAATCTCTCAAGTTGTTGTATAATTTCCGGACCTGTAGTTTCTTCATGAGCCAATGTATTAAATTTATTTGAAAATTGATCAGGATAAAAAGCACCAGTTTCTTTTGCATATTTTTTTGCTCGTTCAATTGAACCCAAAAATCCACCTTCTTCTTTTGACACTTTTTCTATTTCAGCACCATAAAGTTCCATAATGGCATATCTTTCTTGACTCAACCAATCTGGCATTATGATTCTTATTTCATGACCCATTGCTCTCGCTAATGCGGCAAAGGATATTCCCGTATTTCCGCTTGTTACTTCGACGATTTTTTGACCTGTTCCAAGTAAATTATTTAGATAAGAATGATAAAAAATGTGAAATGCGATTCTATCTTTGACAGAACCACTAAAATTATAAGATTCATATTTAGCAAACATTTTTTTCGGTTTACCTTTATAGGTAAAGTCAATTTCAAGTAAAGGGGTACAACAGAACATTGGTCTTAAAACGCCTAATTTACAAATATTACGCATAATTATTCTCCTAACAACAAATATAACAAAAAGTGTTCCCGAAGGGAACGAGTATTTTGAGCTGAATTTTTGTTTTCTTTTCGACGACTAGTCCATTCAGCGAATACTGCGAAGCAGTAGCGGGACTTTAGGAGAAAAAAAACAAAAATTCAGCCAAAAGACGAAGTTCAAACCTTTAAGGTTTTATTCTATCCATTAAACGTGGGAACGGTATGGTTTCTCGAACATGTGGTAATCCACATATCCAACCAACAGTTCTTTCCAAACCAAGTCCAAATCCGGCATGTGGAACGCTTCCATATTTTCTCAAATCGAGATACCATTCAAACGCTTCTTTTGGAAGTTTATGCTCTTTAATTCGTTGAACCAATTTATCATAATCAGTTTCTCTTTCACTTCCACCAACAATTTCTCCTGCACCTTCAGGACCGATTATATCCATACCAAGTGCGAGTTTATCGTCGTGAGCATCGCGTTTCATATAAAAAGATTTAATCTCGGCAGGGTATCTATGAATAATCACCGGCTTATCAAATTCTTCGGAAATTATAGTTTCTTCATCGCCACCAAGATCTTCACCCCATTTTATTGGGTTCCCTTTTTTGTTCAAAATTTCGACTGCTTCAGCGTAAGTTATACGCGGAAATGGGGGGACGATTTTTTTAAGTTTAGAAATATCCCGTTGTAAAATTTTCAATTCTTCTTTTCGATTTTTCACAACTTGTTGCACGATATAAGAAATCAAATCTTCTGCAACTTCCATATCCATTTCGAGATCGTGAAAAGCCATTTCGGGTTCGACCATCCAAAACTCTGTCAAATGTCTACGGGTTTTAGATTTTTCAGCTCGAAAAGTCGGACCAAAACAATAAACTTTACCAAGAGCCATAGCACCAGCTTCAGCGTATAACTGACCACTTTGGGTCAAATATGCTTTAGTATCAAAATAGTTCGTTTCGAATAAAGTGCTTGTGCCTTCACACGCATTTGGTGTGAAAATTGGGGTGTCTAGACTGATAAACCCTTCTTTTCTGAAAAATTCTCTAATAGCGAAAATTATTTCATCACGAATCTTCAAAATCGCTGTTTGTCTTGACGAACGCAACCATAGATGCCGATTATCCATCAAAAACGCCACACCGTGATCTTTTGGCGAAATAGGATAGTCTTTTGACTCGCCTATTACCTGCAAATCTTTCACACCGATTTCAAAACCGAGTGTAGAGCGTTTATCCTCTTTGACCTCGCCTGTTATGGCAATAGAGGTTTCTTGGGTTAATTTATCAGCTTTTGCGAATACTTCTTCTGAAACGTCGCCTTTGAAAATCACACATTGGATAACCCCACTACCATCTCGGACTTGGAGGAAGTGTAATTTACCGCTGGATCTCTTATTATAAAGCCAGCCCATAATTGTGACCGTTTTGCCATTATGCTTGGCAATGTCTTTTATGTAGATTTTTTCTTTCATATCCAAATATTATATCAAATATCCCAAAACTAGTACTAAAGTACCATTTACAAAAAATCTGTCAATGGCTAAAATATAGATAGATACTTTAAGAACAGGAGAATATAAAATGAAAAAAATATTAATAACTGGATTATCAGCAATGTTGTTATTTTGTTTTGCAAATTTAAGTCTTGCACAGGGTAGTATCAACGCTGAAGAACAAAAAGCAACATCGTTGGATTTTGTAATAATCTCGATGGAAATGGAGAAAATAACTGAAAATCTTTCTTATGCACAAGGTTACATAGCTCCACTAGAAAAAGATTTGAAAATTGACGTTATCAAAAAAATGGACTTAAAAATGTTAGAAAAAACAAAAACGGGTTTACTTATTCTAAAAAATTACTGCAATATAAATGAAGAATTGATAGAAGTAATAAGTTCTAATAATAAGCTAAAAAAAATAGAACCTTTTGAGTTTTTTACTAGCTATATGGATGATTTGATTAGCGATAAAAAAATTGAAGCAAAACATCTTAAAGCAACATTAGATTTATCTCTGCATAATATACAAGAACAAATTGAAATTCTAAAGTTAAAAAAGAAAACCAATCAGGATAGAAACTGGGTCGAAAGACAATTGAATGTTGATTTTTAATACAAATTGACTTGTTTATTAAAAAACCCTCTGCTCTAACAGAGGGTTTTTTAATATAATATAATAATGTTATCAGAAATTAGGTAGAATGAAACTATGAAAAAATTAATACGAGGGTTCAGAGATATTTTCGATAAAGATGCCAGCCAGCTTACCGGCTTGGAAGTTGTTGCACGTCAAACTTTCAAAAATTATAATTATAAAGAAATCAGAATTCCGACTATGGAACTGAAAGAGCTTTTTGTCAAATCTACTGGAGATACAACCGATATCGTAGAGAAACAGATGTATTCGTTTGAAGACATCAAAGGCAGAGTGTTTGCACTTCGACCAGAGGGCACTCCCGGAACGGTGAGAGCTTATGTCGAAAATAATTTCGCTCAAATTTCACCTGTCCAAAAGTTTTATTATATCGGAAATATGTTTAGATCCGAAAGACCTCAAGCAGGTAGATATCGAGAATTTGAACAAATCGGTGCTGAATTTATCGGCTCTAACTCGCCGTCAGTTGACGCTGAATTGATTATATTATTGAAAGATATCATAACAACTTTTGGGGTGAAAAAATATCTGATAAAAATAAATAATCTTGGCTGTGATGATTGTCGACCAAAGTTCAAAAAAGATTTGATTACCTACTTCAATAAAATAAAAAAGACTTTATGTGATAATTGTAATAACCGAATTTTGAAAAATCCATTGCGAGTGCTGGATTGTAAAGTTGACGGGGATAAAGTCAAAAAATCTGCACCAAAAATGAAACTCTGTAAATGTTGTGAAAAAGATTATAAAGAAGTTCAATCATTGTTGAAATCAGCAAATATCAAATTTGAAAAAGATAGCAATTTGGTGCGAGGATTGGATTATTACAGCCAAACAGTTTTTGAATTTCAAGCGGGAGATTCAGCTCAAAATGCGATTGCAGGCGGGGGCAGATATAATGCACTCGTGAAAAATATGGGCGGAGCTGATATGCCAGCTGCCGGTTGGGCATTGGGGGTCGAACGAGTGATTTTGGCTTCAGAGCCGAAATCTCAAAAAAAAGAAAAACTATTTTTTGTGATTTCGGCAGAC
>CAYPLD010000077.1:0-4800 GCA_964411485.1 uncultured Elusimicrobiaceae bacterium
ATGTTTTTTTCTCCCTTTTTCAAAAGGGAGTATCCGAACAAAGTGAGGGGGAGGGCTTTGTTATATAAAAAAGAAATCCCCCTTTAATTCCCCCTTTACAAAAAGGGGGAAAACAAAGAATTATAGCCCTCACCCCAACCCTCTCCCAAGGGGAGAGGGAGTAGATTTTTTTAACAAAATTCGCAAAGGGAGAGGGATGATAAAGATTTTATTTTTTGGAAAACGCTGTTAAAATTATACTCTTGAGCATTATTTCTGGTCGATCAACCGCTTGGGTTTTTAGATTCAGTTCAATCTCAATTATCTTTTTGAAAGCTCTTTCCAATGCCGATTCTTTAGGTAAGGCATTGCGGATTATACTTTTTTGATTATCAAACCTTAATCCACTTGCATCAAAAATTTCTTGTTCGTTATACATTCCAGATTTTTTCATCAGCACAATTTTGTAGAGCGTTCGCAGTGCATAATAAGTTTGAGATAATATCGCAAATGCTGTTTCGCCACCTGTTATCAAATTATCTATCGATTCTAATGCATCAGCTTTTCGAGAATATAAAATTGCATTGTTTAGTCGAAATGGATTTTCTTCTTTAGTGAACCCAACACAAGCCAAAATATCTTCTTGAGTTACCGTTTTGTTTTTTCTGCCGTGGATATATAGTGATAATTTTTCTACTTCACTTGCCAATGCTTGTAAATCACTTCCCACAAATTCAGCCAACATTTTGCATTGTCCAAAACCTGCTTTGATATCGTATTTTTGGAACATTCCAGATATCCAGCTAGTAAGTTCAGCAGGACGTAATAAAGGAAAATCTTTGAATGCAGAATATTTTTTGAAACTTGCAAAATTTTTCGCCTTCTTTTTATCATCGCAAGTTAGAATCAAACATGTAGAATGGATGGGATCTTGCACATATTCGAGTAATGCTTTCTTTTGTTTATCTTTGAGTTTTTCTATCCTTGTTAAGACCAATATCCGCACATCGCTAAATGTGGGGGGAGTGTTAGCGAGATTTAAAATTTCATTAAAATTTACATCATCACAAGAATGTTTAGAATAGTTAAATTCGTTTGCATCAAGTGTTTTTGTGATTTTTTCTATTGCTTCGTTTTTTGTAAATAAATCTTCACCTGTAAAAAAATATACAGGTTCTTCAAGCTTATTTTTGGTTTGATTTTCTAACATAATTAAAGTGGTTCTACGATGGTAGGTTCTTTTTTGTTTTCTTGAAATTCTCGTGGCGGTTGGCTAGTTATAGTACCAAAACCGTCTATAGTTCTTATGACAATATCCTTGGATAATTTTTCAAACAAAATTACTTGTGCTTGTTCTTCTGTTATCCCGCCCGGCAACGTAGCTGCTGTGTATATATGATATGCATTCAATGCAGGTTCTTCCCATACAAAAATATCAGTAGTTCTGTCTAACAATTTAATATTTAGCCACATTTCTATTTTATATGCAGTCGGCACAAGATTACTATCGTGTTGGATAGGTATCAACATATAACGCACAATCTGTCCTACAATTATTCCGTTTGCCTGATTTTCAGGTACGTATGCAAAAGTGCCGTCTTCTAAAAATTCGTCGGTTAATTGTAAGGTCAATAAGTCTTCAATCCCAAAAATTTGGGTTTTGTTTACAAACGGACGTACCCCAATTTTTGATACATTCTGTGGTATCAATTGAGGATATGGCTTGTAATCTACTTTATCATTAGCACAACCTATTATTAGGATTGTTAGGGCTAAAATTGGTATTAAAAGTTTATTTTTTATCATATTATTTCACCACTATGCTTACCATACGACCCAGTATGACGATTGTTTTTAGTATTTGTTTGCCTTCTGTAAACTTTATAACTTTTTCAGACTCAAGAGCAAGTTTTTCAAGCTCTTTTTTGTCAGTATCTTTGCTCACTTGGAGTTTATCTCGGACTTTTCCGTTCACTTGTACGGGGATATCTATGGTTTCGTCTTCTAGCATATCCTTTTTGTATTTTGGCCAGTCTTGTAGTAGCAAAAATTCGGTTTCTCCGAATTTTTGCCATATTTCTTCCGTAATATGCGGTGCAAATGGGTGTAGTAGTTTCAAAAATGTGATAAAACTATCTTTTGTTATTTCTTGCTTGGATAGTGAGTTGAAAAGTATCATCATCTGAGAAATCGCTGTATTGAATCCGAGCGTTTCTATATCATTTCCAACTTTGAATATGGTTTTATGTTTCAAAATTTCTAATTCTTTGGACAAATTATTTGCAAAATTTTTCTCTTCTATGATTTTACCAGCCCAGAACCAAACTTTTTTCAAGAATCTATTTATCCCTTCGATTCCTTTAATATCCCATGGCTTGCTTGCCTCAAATGGACCCATAAACATTTCGTACATTCTAAAAGCATCAGCTCCGTATTTGTTCAAAATATCGTCTGGATTAATCACATTCTTTTTACTTTTTGACATTTTCTCAACTGTCGCTGTTAATATTTCACCAGTTTCTTTTAGCTTTGGTTTTTCTGTATCAGAAAAATCAATTTCATCGTATCCACAATAAATTCCTGCTTTTGTTGTGTATGCATACGATAAAATCATACCTTGATGTCGCAACTTTTTGAACGGTTCTTTTTCTGCAACATATCCCAAATCAAAAAGTACTTTATGCCAAAATCTAGCATAAAGTAAATGTAATACGGCATGCTCTGCTCCGCCGATATAACAATCAACTGGACAATACGCTTTTTCGATTTTTTTATTGCAAAATTCTTTATCATTTTTTGGGTCTAAATAGCGAAGATAATACCAACAACTTCCAGCCCATTGTGGCATCGTATTGGTTTCTCGTTTAGCTTTGCTTTTACATTTTGGACAAGTTGTGTTGACCCAATCAGTTACATTCACAAGTGGCGACTCGCCTGTGCCCGAAGGCTCGAAATTTTCCAGCTTTGGCAATTTTACAGGTAAATCTTTTTCGGGCACAGGCACAGTTCCACATTTATCGCAATGGATAATCGGAATTGGCTCGCCCCAGTATCTTTGTCTTGAAAAAACCCAATCTCTTAACCGATAAGTTGTGGTCGGTTTCCCGATTTTATTTTTTTCAAGATACTCGTCTGTTTTTTTGAGTGCATCTTCAACATTGAGTCCGTTCAAGAAATCAGAATTGATTAATTTACCATCACCAAGATACGCTTTTTTAGAAATTCCTTCTTTACTACTGATAACTTCAACGATTGGGAGTTTGAATTTTTTAGCAAACTCATAATCTCTGTCATCGTGCCCGGGAACAGCCATGATAGCACCACTACCATAACCCATCAACACATAATCAGCGACCCAAATTGGTATTTTCTCGTCGTTGACCGGATTAATCGCATAAGCACCGGTAAACACACCAGTTTTATCCTTATTCATTTCTGATCGTTCAAATTCTGTTTTGTTTTTTGTTTTTTCTAAATATTTTTCTACTTCTTTTTTTTGAGAATCAGTTGTAATTTCGGAAACAAGTTTATGTTCTGGTGATAGCACCATATATGTCGAACCGAAGAGTGTATCTTGACGAGTTGTGAAAACTTTTAATTCCTTTTTGCTGTTTTCTATTTTGAAAATTATATCAGCACCTATACTTTTACCAATCCAATTTTTTTGCATTGTGGCTGTGCTGTGAGGCCAATCTAACCCTTCCAAATCGTCTAATAGTCGTTTAGCGTAAGCGGTAATTTTAAGCATCCATTGACGCAATTTCTTTTGCTCTATTTTGGTTTCACAACGTTCACATTTTCCCTGATGAACTTCCTCATTAGCGATACCAGTTTTACAACTTGGACAGAAATTGATTGCGACTTCATCTTCATAAGCAAGATTTTTTTTGTAGAGTTGTAAAAATATCCATTGAGTCCATTTGTAATATTTTGGATCGGTGGTATTGATTTCTCTATCCCAATCGTACATCATACCGATTGATTTAATCTGGCGTCTAAAATTATCGATATTATTTTTTGTAGTGATTGCTGGATGAACGCCTGTTGCGATAGCATGATTTTCAGCTGGTAAACCAAAAGCATCCCAACCCATCGGGTGAAGGACAGAAAAGCCGTTCATTTTTTTGTATCGACAGATTATATCCGATGCAGTATAACCTTCGGGGTGTCCGACATGGAGTCCTTCACCCGATGGGTAGGGGAACATATCTAGACAATAAAATTTCTTGGATTTATCTTTAGGTAATTTGTCTGATTTGAATAAATTGGAATCTGCCCAACGTTTTTGTTGGTTCGCGTCGATTTGCTTGAAAGTAATTTGTTGCTCATTCTGATTTGTCATATGTAAGATTATATAAAATATTTAAGGTTGGGGGGATTATTAAAACAAATGATGAGTAAATTATCAACTTTCGACAAGCTGTCCCCATGACTTTGCTAGGCAATTTAAGAATCAGGCAAAGTGGCAAAATTAAATTGCCTAGCAATATTGTATGATATTTTGAAGTTTAAGTAAATAATTGATTTAAGTTAGATTTTTTGGTTTTTATAAATATTCAAATAAGTATTCAAAAATTGCAGGGAAATTCTTAATTTGGTACAATAGTATTAGATCCTTTCAACAACTCATATTTCGTATGGGTTTTTTTATTCCGGGTGGTGTAATGGTAACACTTCTGTTTTTGGTACAGACATTCTAGGTTCGAGTCCTAGCCCGGAAATTTTTTTTACTTCCTCTTTTTCCACTGACCTTCGTTTTCAGTCGTTCGAGTACCGCTACTGCTTCGCAGTATTCGCTGAATGTACTCCACGCTCCTTCAG
>CAYPLD010000078.1:0-4774 GCA_964411485.1 uncultured Elusimicrobiaceae bacterium
ATCGCCTTCCAGCATAATTCCGTTTGAGTATCGATACATCATGAGGTCGACAAATGAGACCGGCTGAGCACCTCTAAGGTAAAGCTGTTTATGCGTTTTTGAATCAGTCAAAACGCCGGTGACGGTTTTTTTCTTTTCCTCGATATTAATAGTAAATTTATGCCACATTGAAAGCGACGATTTTATAGTCCCTTTTGCACCGCTCTCTTTTTGGATAGAATATTCAGCACGCAAGAATCCAAACAAATGTCCGAACAATTTTCGTGCCAAAGATTTTATCAAACTTTTTTCTTTGATTCGGGTTACTAAATTATTTCCATCATCATAGATTTTCCAATTTCGCAATGCCAAGAATCTCGCTCTTTTTAGATAGAATAAAACATTTTCATTTTTATCATAAGCGACAAATCTTTTTTCAAAAATTGATGATTTAATTTTCGATACAATATAAACCAAATTTCCGTCGCTGTCGTAAACATACAAAGATTTATCAACCAACATTCTTACAAAAAATCCCGACACGAACAAGAACAAACCGAACGGCACAATTATTTGACCCAATCCAAAAATACTGTTATAAATCAGTGGATATGTCTGAAGTAAAATGCTACCTTCTAAAACTTTTGCGACTGTCATAAAACCGAGAGTTATCAATAAAAATATCACACCTGTCGAGGATAAAAGATAGCCCCATCTCGAATGCAATGCGATAAAAATACTGCCCTGATTATTCCTAAGTTTATAGATTATTTCTGGTGTTCCATAAAGTCGTGATACATTGAAAGGATAATGTGAACCAACATCTGGAGTTTCAAAATTTTCTTTATCTGCTACGAACATTTTTGTGATTAAAGCTAAAAATATAACCGCTATATATATAAAGATTACGATCGCAAACACAGAACCTAATCCTTGTATTTTTTTGATATAGTCTATTGATTTTCTCGCTACAATTTTTTCTGCAGGTTCGGTCAAAACAGATGGGACAACTTTTTCTACATTTGAAGGTTCTTTTTCAATAACAGGGTTCTGATTTTTATCGATTTTAGCAATATCAGTAGTTTCGACATCTCCAAAGTTATAATTTATCGCGTATGCTTTTTTGCTAGCAGTATTTGGAGCTACTCTTTTAGTTGCTGGTGCTATAAACGAAAATATAACTTCGCTTTCAGCATGAGAAACGCCTTGTGCAAAAATAGAATAAGTGATGCCATTCAGCATAAAATATCCGACCGAATAGTCTTTAATATTACCTGTAAAATTGAAGAACAAAAACAGTTCACCGGTAGAAAATTCCGTACGATTAATAATTTCTTCTGTATAGGAGTTTTCCAATATGGAATAGCCCTTACCTTTCAGACCTTGTATATCTTTTTTTGCTTTTTGTTCTAGACATTCTTCTGTATTGCAGTCATTAAGTGTTTTTATCTCTATTTGCGAAATACTCTTTCTGACATCGAGTACAAGTCGGGGTTTGCTTGGTTTATGTTCTTTCCAGCCGTATGGTAGATCTATATTTAGATTTCCGTCTGTGCTCGTAAAGAGCTCTGCCCCTACGAGTAGGGGGATAAAAAAGAGTGATATTATCGCTAATAATTTTTTCATAATAATTTTTTTTGTCAAAGCTTATAATTATTATATATAATATGAGTATAGCTTTTACAAGTTTCAACTTTATTTCGGAGGATTTTTATATGACCAATAATCTCACTTTAACAGAAAAAACGCATAAAGAATTAGCCATAGTGTCTGGCGGATTTTTATATTTAGCGATTTGTTCAAAAATAGCATTCTTTTTACCGTTCAGTCCAATTCCTGTGACCTTACAAACATTTGGAGTGCTAACATTAGCAGGTTTATTAGGCAGAAGATCCGTATATGTGATAGCAAGTTTTATTTTAGCAGGGGTAGCTGGTTTACCAGTATTAAATGCACTACCTTTTAGTGCTGGCTATTTAGTAGGTTTTATTTTATCGGCACTTTTTATCGGCGAGTTAGTCGAAAGAAAAGTTCTGGATACAAAATTGAAATTAACATTAGCTTTTACAGCAGGTACATTATTGATTCTAACACTTGGAAGTTTCTGGTTGAGTAATTTTACGGAACATGCTTTTAAGATAGGATTTTATCCGTTTATTTACGGAGCAGTTTTTAAGATTTCACTTGCTGTTTTAGCAGTTTCGAAGATTAGTAAAAGATTGAAATTCTAATCATCTTTCGCAGTAGATTTTTGCTTTTAATTGGAGAGTTTAATGGACAAAATATTAATTTTGGACTTTGGTAGTCAATATACTCAGCTAATCGCGAGAAAGTTACGCGAAGCAAAAATCTACTGCGAAATTTTACCTTACAACACATCTTACACAGAGCTCTTGGCGAAGAACCCCAAGGGCTTAATTTTTTCTGGGAGTCCGTTTAGTGGATACTCAAAAAACGCACCAAAACCTGACGCAAAAATCCTTGATACAAACATACCAATATTAGGCATTTGTTACGGCATGCAATACTTGAGTTTGAAAGCTGGCGGTAAAGTCGAAGCTGGTAAGAAAAGGGAATATGGATTTGCGAAAATCAATATCACAAAACGACATAAACTTCTTGAAGGTATCAAAAACAATATCAGTGTTTGGATGAGCCACGGTGATGAAGTCAAAAAACTTGGCAAAGGGTATGTGAAACTTGCGAAAACCAATAATATTCCTTATGCGATTGCAGTGAATGATAAAGCAAAAAGATATCTCGTACAATTTCATCCTGAAGTAGCACATACGCAACAAGGGACTAAATTGCTCGCAAATTTTGCTAGCAAAATTTGCGGTTGTAAAGCTAGCTGGACGGCGAAATGTATTGTGAAAGAAAGTGTCGCAGAGATTAAAGCGACTGTTGGTAAAGGGCATGTTATATGTGGTTTATCGGGTGGAGTTGATAGTAGCGTTGCGGCGGCTTTGATACAAAGAGCGATTGGCAAAAATTTATATTGCGTTTTTGTCGATACTGGTTTATTACGAAAAGATGATAAAAGCAAGATGAAAAAACTTGCGAAAGATTTGAAACTTAATTTGAAAATAGTTGATTCAACACAAATGTTTTTGAACAGATTAAAAGGTGTGACGAATCCAGAAAAGAAAAGAAAAATAATCGGACGAGCTTTCATTGAAGTATTCAATAAAGAGGCAAAAAATTTCAAAGATGCTGGATTTTTAGCACAAGGAACTTTGTATCCAGATATTATTGAATCAGTATCGGTTAAAGGTCCGTCTGCGACGATAAAGAGTCATCATAATGTCGGCGGATTACCAAAAAGAATGAAACTTAAATTGGTCGAACCATTGAAATTTTTATTCAAAGACGAAGTCCGAGCTCTTGGTAGAGAACTCAAAATTTCAGATGAAATTTTGAGTGCACATCCATTTCCGGGACCGGGACTTGCGGTCAGAATTTTAGGAAAAATTATTTGGAACGATTTAGAAATTTTACGTGAAGCTGATGCGATTGTCCGCGAGGAGCTACACGCAAGTGGTTGGGATAAAAAGAGTTGGCAAGCGTTCGCGGTTTTATTGCCTGTGAAAGCGGTTGGAGTTATGGGCGACGAGCGGACTTATGAAAAAGCATTGGCAATTCGATGTGTGAATAGTACGGACGGAATGACAGCTGATTGGACGCGTCTTCCATACGATTTATTACATAAAATGTCGAGCAGAATAATCAGCGAGATTAAAGGAATCAATAAAGTGGTTTACGATATCACATCAAAACCACCGTCAACTATAGAGTGGGAATAAGATAAATTTTTCTCCCTTTTTCAAAAGGGAGTACCCGAATGAAATGAGGGGGAGGGATTTATTGTTTTAGGAGTATAAGAAAATGAAAAGAAGTATAGCAGATTTAGATTTACCAATATTACGAAAAGGTAAAGTGAGAGAAGTTTATGATTTGGGAAAGAAACTTTTGATGGTTGCATCGGACAGAGTTTCGGCATTTGACCACGTACTTCCAAACACGATTCCAAACAAAGGAAAAATTCTAACAAAGATAAGCACATTTTGGTTTGAGAATACAAAAGACATTGTGGATAATCATTTAATCACAACAGATTTTGATGAAATAAAAAAACAATTACCGAAAAAAATACATTTGAACGAAGCATATTATAAAGAAAGAATGATGCTTGTCAAAAAAGCAAAGCGAATTGACTTTGAATGTGTTGTTCGAGGATATATTGCTGGTTCAATGTGGAAAGAATATCTTGAAACTGGTCAAGGTTGTGGATACAAATTTCCTCAAGGATTGAAGCAAGCACAAAAATTACCAACACCGATTTTTACACCAGCCACAAAAGCGGATACTGGTCATGATGAGAATATTAGTTTTGAAAAAATGAAAAAATTAATGAAAAATGATAAACTCGCTGATAAATTAAAAGAAATTAGTTTGAAGTTGTACGAATATGGTGAAGAATATATGAAACAGCGAGGAATAATCTTGGCTGATACAAAATTCGAGTTCGGTTTGATAGGCGATAAAATTATTTTGATTGATGAAGTATTGACCCCAGATTCCAGTCGATTTTGGGATGTAAAAAACTATAAGATTGGAGAAAGTCCTGTAAGTTTGGATAAACAATTTTTGAGAGATTATCTTGAAAAAACAAAATGGGATAAAAAATCAGCACCGCCACAAATTCCAAGTGATATTGTTGAAGGTGCAACAGAAAAATACAAACAAGCACTTAATAGAGTGGTAAACGATTAATGAACTACGTAGAAATTTATAA
>CAYPLD010000079.1:0-4762 GCA_964411485.1 uncultured Elusimicrobiaceae bacterium
AGCAATACCGAACTTTAGCAGCGAGAAATAGAAGTGGAAAGGGTGAAATAAAAACCACAGAAATAAATCCAGTGGAAGTTGTCGCTCCGGGTGTTACTGAAAGACAGCCAGTGAAACAGCCACTTCAAACTGGTATAAAAGCGATAGACTCAATGGTTCCAATCGGACGAGGTCAAAGGGAGCTTATTATTGGTGACAGACAAACCGGTAAAACGGCAATCGCAATTGATACAATTTTGAACCAAAAAAACCAGCCAGAAGCAAAACGACCAATTTGTATATATGTTGCCATCGGACAAAAACAATCGACCGTCGCTCAAGTTGTAAAAACTTTTGAAGAACATGGTGCGATGGATTATACAATTGTTGTAAGTGCAGGTGCATCGGAACAAGCATCATTATTATACTTAGCACCATATACAGGTTGTGCGATGGCTGAATATTTCTTATGGAAAAATAAAGATGTTCTCATAATTTACGATGATTTATCAAAACACGCACAAGCATATAGACAGATGTCATTGCTTTTAAGACGACCGCCGGGACGAGAAGCATATCCGGGTGATGTTTTCTATTTACATTCAAGATTATTGGAACGGGCTTGTAAATTGAACGAGGAAAATGGAGGTGGTTCTATCACGGCACTTCCTATAATAGAAACACAAGCGAACGACGTTAGTGCATACATTCCAACAAACGTGATTTCTATCACCGACGGGCAGATATACTTGGAAAGCGGATTATTTAATAGCGGAATAAGACCAGCTGTGAATGTTGGTTTATCGGTATCAAGGGTAGGCGGAAGTGCTCAAGAAAAGTCGATGAAAAAAGTCGCGGGAAGTTTGAGAATCGACTTGGCACAATATCAAGAATTAGAAGCGTTTTCGCAGTTTGCATCAGAGCTTGATAAGGAAAGCCAAAAACAGCTTGCTCGAGGTCAGCGAATGAAAGAACTTTTGAAACAAGGTCAATATACACCAATGATAACTTCACATCAAGTGTTGGTATTGTTCGCGGGAACTCAAGGTTATGTTGATGCCATTGAACTAAAAGATGTTCGAGATTTTGAGGAACAATTGATAGATACTGCAAAAAGAAAATATCCAAAAGTGTTAGACAAAATAGAACAAGAGCCGGAACTATCAGACAAGTTGATAAAAGAAATGAAAAAAGTTGTAGAAGAAGTAGCAAAAAGTTTTACAGGAGATATAATCGATGAAAAAACAAAATAAAATGAAAATTTTGGTAACCGGTGGTGCCGGATTTGTAGGAAGCAATATTGCAATGGAACTTCAGACACAAGGACATGAAGTTGTTGTGATGGACGATTTTTCGTCTGGAAATTTCAATAATTTGATAGGGTTCAAAGGCGATGTGATTTCAGAAGATATGTATGAATTTATGCCAGCCGATCAATATTTTGATGCAATTTTTCATCAAGCGGCAATAACAGATACAACAATAATGGATCAAAAGTTAATGATGGAAGTGAATGTTGAAGCGTTCAAAAATCTTTTATATTTTGCACGAGAAAATAATATTCCAAAAGTGATTTACGCATCTTCGGCTGGCACTTATGGTAATGGAAAGTGTCCGATGAAAGAATCGGCAAAAACCAAACCTGAAAATGTTTATGGTTTTTCAAAACTGATAATGGATAATGTCGCAATGAAATTTGCGAAACATAATAAAGACATCACAATCGTCGGATTGAGATATTTTAATGTGTATGGACCGGGTGAATATTATAAAGGAAAGACAGCAAGTATGATGTTCCAACTTTATAATCAGATGGTAGCTGGAAAGCGTCCAAAAATATTCAAACACGGCGAACAAGAACGAGATTTTGTTTATATCAAGGATGTAGTAAAAGCTAATATGTGTGCTTTCAAAAACGCTAAAAAAAGTTGTGTTGTAAATGTCGCAACTGGAAAACCAAGAGATTTTAATGATGTAGTGAAATGTCTAAACAAAGGTTTGAAAACAGATTATAAAGCACAATATATAAATAATCCGTATCCGTTTTATCAGTTGAAAACTCAAGCTGATATGACAAAAGCAAAAGAATTGATAAAGTATACGGCTGGATATAGTCTAGAAAAAGGCATCGCTGATTACGTAAAAATCTTGGAGCAAAGAAAGTAAAAAGATCTTGTCATCCTGAACTTGTTTCAGGATCTTATAGAAAGATGCTGAAAAAGACCCTGAAACAAGTTCAGAGCGACAAAGTCGATTTTGCATGACAGAAAGGATAATAGATAAAAACATGGATAGTTTAAGAGATATTCGAGAGAATATCAAGAATGTAAAAAACATTCAGCAGATAATGAACACGATGAAAATGATTAGTAGTGCTAGAATCAAGAAAGCACAGAATCAGATATTATCATCGCGTCCTTTTGCGATTAAGATGAGAGATATGCTCCACGAGTTAGAACTAGATGCTAAAGAAAATGATTCACCGGTCAAAGAAAGTTGGGCATATAGTTTTTTTGAAAATTTACCAACCACAGACGAAAATGCTGTCGGGTTGATACTTATCACTGCAGATAAAGGGCTTTGCGGTGGGTTCAATTCGGTGCTGATAAGAGAAGCGTTGGATATAATCGCAAAAAACAAAGACAAAAAAATATATTTATTTCTCGTCGGAAAAAAAGGACGAGATTTTTTAGGGCGATTAGAAAAATACGATATAGAAATTGTATATGAAGCGGTGGATATATTTCCAAAAGTAAATTATGCGAACGCAGAGCTTTTGGGTGATAGTGTTGTAAAAATTTATTTAGAAAAAAAATTGAGCAAAATTCATTTGGTTTTCAATGAGTTTAAGAGTATGTCGAGCCAACGATTAATATCTCAAGAATTTGCACCGTTTAATTTCGGTGATTTAGAAGTGGAACATCCAACAGAACTTGGTAAAAACTTTTTGTTTGAGCCAGATGAAAAATCTTTTTTTGAATTATTGTTACCAAGATATATAAAGATACAATTGTATCGATTTTTATTAGAGAGTCAGGCGGCGGAACTTGCAGCAAGATTGCTCGCAATGGATGCGGCATCTAAAAACGCAGGTGATATTGTGGAAGAGCTTTCTTTGAAATTGAATCGTACGCGTCAAGAGATAATCACAGAAGAATTGAGTGAAATTATTGGCGGTGCGGAAGCATTGAAAAGTTAGTGGGCAGTGCCCACTGACATTTGTGCCTTCGGCTTATGTATTTATTCCTCTCCCTTTGGGAGAGGACGACTAACCAGAATGGTTAGCGAGGTGAGGGCTATGTTTCAAAAATTGAAAAAAATTATAAGGAATAAAAAATTATGGCAAACAATAAAAATAATATCGGAAAAGTTGTACAGGTAATTGGACCTGTTTTAGACATAGAATTTAAGGACGGAAATTTACCTGCTATATATAACTCTTTGGAAATCGAAATAGAAGGCAAAGAAAAAATCGTAGCAGAAACAGCTCAACATTTGGGTGATAATATTGTCAGAGCGATAGCACTATCATCAACTGAAGGGTTGAAACGTGGCATTGATGTACTAGATACTGGTGATGCATTAAAAGTACCGGTCGGCGAAAAATGTTTGGGCCGACTTATGGACGTATTAGGTAATCCAAAGGATCATCAAGGCGAAATACCAAGCGAACATTTTTCGCCGATTCATAAACCAGCTCCTACTTTTAAGGAGCAAAGCACAGAGCCAGAAATTTTCGAAACAGGCATAAAAGTGATAGATTTATTAGCACCATATCAAAAGGGTGGAAAAGTTGGATTATTTGGTGGTGCGGGTGTTGGAAAAA
The DNA here is from genome assembly GCA_964411485.1 of uncultured Elusimicrobiaceae bacterium. Lineage (GTDB taxonomy): Bacteria > Elusimicrobiota > Elusimicrobia > Elusimicrobiales > Elusimicrobiaceae > Pseudelusimicrobium. Next base: position 3,806 of record CAYPLD010000079.1, read on the forward strand.
CGGTTTTGATGATGGAACTTATCAACAATGTTGCGAAAGAATATCATGGTAGTTCAGTTTTTGGTGGAGTTGGAGAGCGAACAAGAGAAGGCAATGACCTTTGGCTTGAAATGAAAAATTCCAAACTAAAAGATGGCAGTAGCGTTTTGGATAAAGCAGTTTTAGTTTACGGACAGATGAACGAATCACCGGGTGCAAGAGCGAGGGTTGGTTTGACTGCATTAACGCAAGCGGAATATTTTAGAGATGAAAAAGGTCAAGACGTACTTTTATTTATCGATAATGTTTTCAGATATGTTTTGGCAAATGCAGAAGTTAGTGCATTGCTTGGTCGGATTCCAAGTGCGGTGGGTTATCAGCCAACGTTGACAACAGAAATTGGTATGCTTCAGGAACGGATTACATCGACGAAAAAAGGTTCGATCACTTCGGTTCAGGCGGTGTATGTACCAGCCGACGATTTAACCGATCCGGGTGTAGCAAACACATTTTCTCACTTGGATTCAACAACGGTTTTATCTCGACAAATCGTGGAGCTTGGAATTTATCCAGCGGTTGATCCGCTGGATTCTACAAGTAGAATTTTGGATCCAAAAATTGTCGGTGCTAGACATTATAAAATCGCACAAGATGTGAAAAAGATTTTACAAAAGTATAAAGAGTTGCAAGATATTATTGCAATTTTGGGTATTGAAGAGTTGTCTGAAGATGATAAAAAAGTTGTGTATCGTGCAAGAAAGATTCAGAAATTTTTATCACAGCCGTTTTTCGTTGCTGAAGAATTTAGTGGTAAACCGGGACGGCATGTGAAGTTGAAAGATACTATCGATAATTTTGAAGCGTTAATAAACGGTCAATATGATGATATTCCAGAACAAGCGTTTTATATGGCTGGAAATATAGATGATGTTTTGAAAAACGCAGAAAAACTAAAAGGGTGATAGTATCACCTGACAA
>CAYPLD010000080.1:0-4741 GCA_964411485.1 uncultured Elusimicrobiaceae bacterium
ATACAAAGTTGAGAACCTTATAATAAAAGTTGACTTTTTAATTTGTATAGTTTTCTTATCGGAATTTATCTACAACATGTTCAGGGTGGAAAAGAAGTGGAATTATTTTATCAAGAGCGGTTGGATAGATTTAATCTCAAGTATCCCCGTAATAGACTATTTACGATACGGTAGAATATTCAGGGTTTTCAGATTATTTAGGTTGTTCAAAATAATGAGATATATTTTGAAAGAAAGATCACATTTTGTTACAGTCGCTGCCTTTTTGACGATAATATTTTTACTTATATTTTCATCGATAGGAATGCTTTTGGTTGAAACATCGAGTAATTCTAATATTCAAACACCGTTAGATGCATTGTGGTGGGCGTTTATAACTATTACGACTGTGGGTTATGGTGATTATTTCCCTGTGACACTGCAAGGTAAAATAATCGCAGGGATTATGGCTATTATAGGTATATCCTTCTTTAGTATCTTGACCGCATATATTACGAGTTATTTCAGATATGACAATGAAAATGATATTCGGGAGATGAAAGCAGATATCAAGGATATGAAAATTTTATTAGAAAAATCCAAAAACAAAAAGTAAAAAATAGTTAAAAATCTTGACAAAAAAAATTCGTCGTGCTATACTAGTCCTAGGGAAAAGCCGTCATAATCAAAAAATTTGGTTATTTCGGCTTTTTCTATTTTGAATGAGATTGCCACAGCGAGTTTTTCTTTCCCCCTTTTGAAAAAGGGAGAAAATCGCTTCGCAATGACAAACAAAGAAACTTATCTCTCTATTTTCTAAAAGCCCATATAATCAAACTTATAGGAGAACTTATCTCATATGGAGCTTATCAATAAAATCAAGAAAGTATTCACTTCAGACAGCAAAAGTTTTATGAATCCAAGTATCATGGAACTAGCATCAGATTCAGGCAAACTACCAAATCCGTCGACCCACAACTATGCACCCTATGTAGAGGCATACGGCGATAAAGCATGGGTTTACGCTTGTGTATCAACAATATCAGAGACAGTCGCAACTGCCGATTTCGTACTAAAAAACGAAAAAGGTGAACTAATCCAAAAACACCCTGCACTCGACCTAATGTATAAACCTAATAAATTTATGACAGGACGACAGCTACGACAATGGATTATCGCAAGTCTAGAACTAACCGGCAATGCGTATATCCTAAAAGATGCTCACACAAAAGATGGCAGACCAAAAGAGTTATTCCCCCTTTTGAGCCATCTAGTTGAAATCATACCGGGCGAAGACTCATCTAACCCAGTAGAGGGCTATAAATACCGAGTTGGCTCGAATACCGCATATTATAAGGCAGAAGATGTAATCCACTTTAAGTATTTCAACCCGTTTGATTTCTTTTATGGATTATCACCGCTTGCCGCCGCACGTGCGGCGGCCGACACGCTAGAAAGTGCTGAGCAGTATAATCGGTCATTCTTTGACAATTCTGCGACAATATCAGGCGTTCTCTTTACCGATAACAAGCTAGATGATGTATCACGTAAAAGGATAGTCAAAGCATGGCAAGAGAAATATCAAGGTTCGAGCAAAGCACATAAGGTCGCACTTTTGGAAGGTGGCTTGAAGTGGCAAAGTATTGGAGTGAGTCAAAAAGATATGGACTTTATTTCCAGTATGAAATTGAGCCGAGAAACTGTACTTGCGATATTCCACGTACCACCAGCATTGGTCGGAATTTTTGATCATGCTCCACAATTTAATACGAAAGAACAGCAAAGAATTTTCTGGCAAACATGTATCCTTCCGAAACAGAATAATATGTGGGAAACTTTTACGGAATTTTTATTATCGGAATTCGATAACTACAACACACTTTATTTTGATAAAGACAACTCCGGTGTATCGTCGTTAAAAGAGGACGAAGTACAACGAGCTCAAGCAGCGAAGATATATTCAGACATAGGTTTTTCAAGACAAGAAATCGTTGAAGGATTGAGTCTTCCTTTTAGTGTAGATTCAACAAAAGTCAAAAAAACAATCAAAAGAAAAACCAATAAAAAGTTTTAACACAGGAGTTTTAGATAAATGAAATACAATATTAAAGGTACAAAGAAAAATCCAGCAGTAAAAATCTTGCCGATTGAAGAACCAAAAATTACAGAAAAAGACGGGATAACAATAATCGAAGGTTATGCAAATACAAAAAATACAGCCGATAGATATGGCGATGTCCCAACTGTGTATTCAAAAAAAAGAAGTTTTGTATACAAATTAGACGAGTTCAAGAAAAATCCTGTCTTGCTTATAGACCATGTAAATAGAATAGATCACCTTGCGGGTTCTATAACAGAAATCAAAGAAGACAGAAAGGGCTTATATTTTAAGGCAATGTTTTCGACATCGAGTCATCCGATAATAGCTCATGCACGGCATATATATAAGGAAGGACACGCTAAAGGAATAAGCATCGCAGGTAAGTTCCATTTTGAAGATGTCAAAAATCCAGAACATTTAACATTAGCAGAAATTTATGAGATAAGTTTAGTAGCAGTACCAGCAGACCCGAATAGTTTGGCACAAGCTATGGAGAAGACATTGTCTAACCTTGAATCTGCATCTGGCAAAGAAAGTAAAAGTTCTCTTGCTCTTATCCAGAAAGAAATAGACACTTGGATAGACCAGCTAACGAAAAAAACCTCCTAACACCAAAACACTACACCCGATGTTTCCATAGTTTTAGGTGTCAAACAAGGGCGGATAGAATTAAACTATCCGCCCTTTATAAAAATATAAGGATAATATATGCCCATTAAGAAAAAGACTAAAAGAAAAATAAAAGCTAAAAAAAAAGATTCAACAAAACAAGTGTTATGTAGTGAGCTTAAAACTATAAAAGATACTTTTTTACAAATATTACATTCATCAGCATCGATAAAAGAAGCATTAGAGGAAGCTAATTTGGAAAAAGGGATATTCAATCAAATGCTTTTTGAGGACAAAAAGTTCAAGCAACAATTCGACGATATAATCAACCAAAAACTAGAACTCGCTTTATTGGATAGTGCATTGAGGGCGTCGAGTTCGACCATTTTGACATTTTCATTAACGAACAGAATGCCTGATAAATACAAAGGCAGAAATACCATAACACCCGAAAGTGTTATGCCACAACAGATAGTATATGTACAAGAAAAAGAAGATAAAAAATAAATATTTATTTGTCATTGCGAAGAATTTTTTTGAGATTACCACGTCGCTACGCTCCTCGTAATGACAAGCAAAAAAATTCTGTGGCAATCTCAAACTCTTTCTTGTCATTGCGGACTTGATCCGCAATCTAGGATAAAAAAAGAAAAAATAAAATGCAAAACAAAAAATTTAATACATCAAGAGAAATAATAACAAAGAAAGCTAATATAAAAAATATTTCACAAAAAACATCAAAAACAAAATCTAAATTAGAAGTTAAAGTAACAAATATATTTAAGAAAAATTTAATGGCTGAAGAAAAAGTCATCGTGAATGTTGGAGGTGCAAGAAGTGGAAAAAGTTATGCAATCGCACAAATGCTTATCCTGAAAGCGAACAATATGCAGGGGATAAGTATAGCCGTCACCAGAAAAACGATGCCAGCACTCAAAATGACAGCTTATCGATTATTTATAAGTTTGTTGAAAGAATACGGATTGTATAATGCGAAAAAACATAATCGGACAGAACATTTTTATGAACTTGGAAAAAGTCGGATACAATTTTTCTCGTTAGACGATCCAGAGAAAATAAAATCGAGCGAATTCAATTATATTTGGATGGAAGAGGCAAGCGAGTTTAGTTATCAGGATTACATAACTTTGTTGACGCGTATTTCGGCACCCTTGCCGAAATACGCACCAGAAGGAACTAGGAATCAATTATTTTTGACTTTGAATCCGAACGATAAGGACGGTTGGATACCAGAAAAAGTTTTACCACAAATGGGAATAAAGTTGATTCAATCTAGTTATAAGGACAATCCATTTTTGAATAAAGATTACGTCGATACATTATTGAATTTGAAAAATGTCGATGAAAATTATTATCGGATATTTGCATTAGGTAAATGGGGTCAGAAAAATAATTTGGTTTATACTAATTGGGATTTTGTCGAACATTTTCCAAAAAATCATGACGAAATTATTTGGGGCTTGGATTTTGGTTTCAATAATCCGTCAGCGTTGGTTAGAGTCGCGATTAAAGATAGTGTAATAACAGCACAGCAAAAAATTTATCTAACTGGATTAACCAATACTGATTTAATTAAGAAATTGGAAGCGATTATCTCCCCTGTGAATCGACATCAGATTATTTATGCTGATAGTGCAGAGCCGGATAGAATAAAAGAAATTTCTGATGCTGGCTTTAATATTCGTGGTGCGAATAAAAATGTGAAAATGGGGATAATGTCGCTCAAAGGTCGACGATTTTTTATATGTAAAGATTCGCCTGATTTAATAAAAGAAATTCAAAATTATTCTTGGAAGACTGATTTGGCGGGAAATATTTTAGATGAAACCGTGAAGTTCAATGATCACATTTTGGACGCGTTGAGGTATGCGACATATACGCATTTTAATAGTTCGAATGCAACACCGAGTCTATTAATTTTTTGATAGAAAAAGCGGTGGTTCACTAGAACCACCGCTTTAATAATTTTTTAATTTACTTTCTATTTTAATTATTTTTAGTAATTAGCTCCTAATACTGCCTTTCTTACAG
>CAYPLD010000081.1:0-4736 GCA_964411485.1 uncultured Elusimicrobiaceae bacterium
CCAATAAATTATATTAACCACCCTAAAATTTATCATGCAATAAGTATTATTTTGTTTCTCTTAACAGCTTTTATTCCAATATATTTCAAAGAAATTTATTGGGCTTTTGTGTTCATTAGTCCTATTCTATGGTTTTTTGCTTCTACAAGGAGTAGAATAAAAGCAATTGCAGATTTTAGGAAATATATTCTTGAAATGATTGAAGATAAAGATGAAAAAACAAAAAAAGAAATGTTAAAAATTATTGCACGAACTGATACTGAAATATTACAAGATCCTTATGGGTCAAAACTTAATAGAAAAATTTAAAATAATATAAGTACATTATTTACTTAAAATTTTAAATCAGGTACAATATTTCCAAGTCAATTTGCTTTTAGCAAAGATTTTTTCAAATTGGCTTGGAAGGTCAGGGGGAATTGCTTGATTCTTATACCCTTTTTTGTCATTCTGAACTTGGTTCAGAATCTTTCTATAAGATCCTGAAATAAATTCAGGATGACAGGTTTTTATTGTTCACTACCTCCAAAATTAATATCATATATTCACAGGGGCAAATATGATTATTAATCAAAATGAAGTTCAAAATATTTTGAGTTCTTCTAAAAAATATTCCGATACCAATATCAAAAAAATATTCGAGAAAGCTAAAAAACTCGAAGGTCTAAATGTCCATGAAGTTTCAGCTATCCTTAATATCGACGATAAAAGTCCATTAATCAAAGAACTTTTCCAAACAGCTAAAGAAATTAAAGATGCAATCTATGGTAATCGATTAGTTTTGTTCGCTCCACTATATATTTCAAATCTATGCAATAACGAATGTCTTTATTGTGCTTTTCGATCGTCCAATAAATCAATCGAGCGAAAAGCATTGTCCCAGCAGGAGATTGCAAATCAAACTCAAGCTCTTATCAAACAAGGACATAAAAGAATTTTGCTCGTAGCGGGGGAATCGTATCCAAAAGAAGGTTTGAAATATGTTTTTGATTCAATCAAGACTGTTTACAATCAGAAAGATGGGAAAAATAATATTCGACGTATAAATGTCAATATCGCACCGCTGAAAGCTGACGAATTTAAGGAACTTAATAAATATAATATCGGGACATATCAATTATTTCAGGAAACGTATCACGAGCCGACATACAAAAAATTACATATCGCGGGTCCGAAATCTGATTATCAATTTCGGTTGGATGCAATCGACCGAGCGTTTGAATCTGGTATGCAGGATGTTGGTATCGGAATTTTGTTTGGTCTATACGATTATAAGTATGAAATAATTGCGATGTTTAAACATATCGAACATCTTGAAAAAAAATATGGGGTCGGACCGCATACAATTAGTGTGCCTCGTATCGAGCCGGCTACTGGCTCGGATTTGAGTGAAAATCCGCCATATCCAATTGATGATTTAACTTTTAAGAAAATTGTTGCCTGTCTTCGCATCGCCGTTCCGTATACGGGGATAATTTTGAGTACTCGCGAAGGCGAGGCGATGCGAAGACAGGCATTAGAACTTGGCATATCTCAGATATCAGCAGGTTCAAAGACCAATCCTGGTGGATATAATAATGAGGAATCAAAAAATGCCGGCGAACAATTTAGTTTGGGCGATCATCGACCATTGGAAAAAGTCATTGAGGATATAGTCGACCATAAACATATCCCATCTTTTTGTACGGGTTGTTATAGGTTAGGTAGAGTCGGTAAAGATTTTATGGATCTTGCAAAACCCGGTCTGATAAAACATCATTGTCTACCAAATGCGATTTTCAGTTTCGCTGAATATCTTTTAGATTATGCCGACGATATTTTACAAAGAAAAGGGTTTGCATTAGTTGATGAAGTTATCAAAAAAGAAATTTCTGATAAAAATTTAAAAGATAAAATATATGAAAATATCGTCGGCATTAAAGCAGGTAAAAGAGATGTCTATATCTAAAAAAGAAATAATCGAACTTCTAAATACCACAGGTGAGCAAGCTCAAGCATTGAGAAATCGAGCATATAAAGTCAAAGTTGGCACTATTGGCAAGAACGTTTATCTCCGAGCTTTGATAGAATTTACAAATGCTTGCGAAAAAGATTGTTATTATTGTGGTTTGAGAAAATCCAATGCTGATGTAAAAAGATATTCGCTCGATGATACCGAAATTTTTGACCTTGCTATGAAAGCTCATAAAAATAAATTTGGTTCTATCGCTTTACAATCAGGCGAGATGCTTGATAAAAATTATGTCAAAAATTTCGGTAAATTATTAGAGAAAATCAAACAAAAAACAAATAATAATTTGAGAATAGTATTATCATGCGGTGAACAACCAAAAGAAATTTATAAATATTGGAAAGAATGTGGAGGGGATAGATATCTTCTTCGTATCGAAACAACTAATCCAGAAATTTATAAAAAAATTCATCCCAACGACGATAAACATAACTTTCAAAAACGATTGGATTGTCTTCAATATTTAAGAGATGTTGGATTTCAGGTAGGCAGTGGTATGATGGTCGGTTTGCCTTATCAAAATTTAGAAGACATTGCGGACGATTTATTATTCTTAAAAAATTTCGATATTGATATGTGTGGATTAGGTCCATTTATAGAGCATAGCAAGACACCGTTATATAAAAAGCGTGATGAAATTCCAAGTCGCGTCAAGCGATTGGATCTTGTATTAAACAGTGTGGCGATTTTACGATTACTTATGCCGGATATAAATATAGCATCTGCGACATCGCTTGACGCATTATCAAAAACAGGCAGAGAACAGGGTGTTTTGGCAGGAGCAAATGTGATTATGCCTAATATAACGCCAGAGCAATGTCGAGAGCGTTATAATTTATACGAGCGAAATATCTCGATAACCAAAAAGAACGTAGCCAAAGAACTCGAAAAGTTTGGCGAAAAAATCTGTTGGGACGAATTCGGTGATTCTTTGCATTATAAAAACAGAAAATAGCGATTTTTACAGTTTCTTGAACGTTCCTATTACCTGACCCACTATTTCATAAGAACCAGTTTTTGCTTTTTCGATTTTGAATTTTCCAGATTTTTTATAAGAAAACATGATATCTTTTTTCTTTAACATTATTTTTCTGAAGCAATAATCCTCATCAATGTTCACTAAAAATATTTTTCCACTTTTAATATTTTTGGTTTTAGAAACAATAATATATTCACCTGCTTCAGCAAAAGATAAACTCTTACTTGTTTTAATAGCAAAAGCATCTCTATCTGTCATAAGTGCCAAAATTTCTTCTGGTAAACAATCCAAACTTAAATAGAAAGGTTCTTCAGCAATCTCGCTCAAAACACTAATATTTTTTGGCTTATCCTCGACATTAGCAAGTGCTTCACATAATTTTCTTTCTATACTTTCCATCTCTTTGGATTCATCATATTCATAATTATCCTTATCATTAGAAAAATATGATACAGGTTTCTCAAAAACATGTGATAGTTTTACAACGTTTTCTTTTTCCGGTTTGAATCTGTTTTTAACCCAATGTGAAACAACACTAGAATCTTTTAACCCTAATTTTTTTGCCAGTTCTACTTTTGTCATACTAGTTTTATCTAGCAATAATTCTATTTTTTCTCCTAATTTCATACCTACACTCCTTACCAATAATTTGCTTTGCTGGGCGATCTTAAAATACGCTTGACAATGCTTATCATATCTGATACAATTGTATCATATTTGATAAGGTTTTTGGCAAGTTTTTTTCAAAACTCCGAAAATCCCCAGCGGGAACCCCCGCTATTATCTAAATAAAGTGCCCATTGTTATTATGCAGATACGTACATACTATATGTGTCTGTAGACGGCTCTCCCCTAAACCAAAAATAGCTTTGGGCACTTAAAAAGTGATAATAAATTTTACTAAATTTTTGAAAATTAAAAACAAGGAGGTCAAAATCTTACAATGGATTGCGAACACAAGAATCAGATATCTTTGAATGAAACATTGGGTAGTGGTGCAGAATTATATCAGATGGTTCACCAACTACTCGAGAGGAGGGAAAAATTAAACGGGTATGTCGCAGAATATAATATGATCGATAATGCTCTAAAACAATATTTCAAAGGAGTTCCTAGTTTTTCAATCGGCAATTTTGTAGTGAAAGGAAATTGGAAAGAGGTTATAAATTTTTGTTTGCCAGAAAAAATCAAAGAACGATATATGAAAGTAGATAAAGATTGGGATATTGAAATAAAAAATATTAATGACTAGAGGTTGATATGGACTATATAACGGCAAGATGGAATCTTATAAAAAATGTTTCGGATGAACAAGTGAATATTCTTCACAATATAGAGAGAGCTGTATATTCTTATAGTTTTTCTTCTAAATACAAAAAAAACAGAGTTATAATGCCCGTTTGGTGGCAGGCCGGGATAAAATGGCTTGGTCTAAACGGTAATTTTTGGAAAAAAAGTGCGGATATTGTAGAGCGTTCAAAAATGCATCTATTCGCGTTTAGGGTCAAAGAAGGTTTAATGAAAAAAAATATTTTACAGTGCGAAAATATGCTTTTTAGAGATATCGATCTTATGCATCAGTGTGATTTGGAAATAAAAAATTTTATACCTACATCCTCCTCAAAACAAACACCCAAACCAACAACACAACAAACCCCAAAAATGCTAGTAGCATAATGCACAACCCCCCATCACATAAAGTGATGGGGGGGTAAATTTTAACATTTTTATCTTTTAATGTTGATC
>CAYPLD010000082.1:0-4717 GCA_964411485.1 uncultured Elusimicrobiaceae bacterium
AACATAAAAGTATCTGGTGGGCTTACGAAAATAAATTATATATTTGAATTTTTGACTGCTATTTTAGATGTTGAAAATATATCCAAAGCAAAAGATAAAGAGCTCACTAGTTTAGGTGCTTGCTTGATAATTTCAAAATACCTAAAAGTCCCAACAAACTACGATGAACAAAAACATTTTGAACAAATTTCTCCACTAAAAATATCCTCTGAAAAAGCTAAAGAATTAAGTGCTAGTTGGGAAAAGTTTTTCGCTTATTATCTCGAACATCCCTACGGCTAGATTTTCTTTTTAATTTTTTATAAGAAGGTCTTAAAAGTTCTATCATATCCTGATTTTTATTTTCAATTGCGAATATCAAAGCACTTTTATTTTTTCTATTAACTGGATTTATATCAGCACCATTTATTATTAATAATCTTGCTATTTTTACATCATCATTTTTGACAGCAAGCATTAGTGGTGTAGTTCTATGTATATCTCTTACATTCACGTTGGCTTTTTTTGATACAAATAATCTTGTTATATAGTAGTCATTATTTTCTACGGCGAGCATTAGTGCAGTTTGACCTTGATTATTTTTGACCTCAAGATCAGCACCACTTTTTATTATGTAAGAAATAGTTTTTATATCTGAATATTTTACAGAGTACATTAATAAAGTAAATCCAATTTTATCTGATTGATTAATATCAACACCATTTGATATTAAAAGTTCTATAAATTCTATATCATTATTCTTTGCAGCGTATAGTATTGGACTATTCCCTTCATCGTCGGAAAAGTTTAGTAAAGATGGATTAAAATTTATTAAAAGTTCAGCAACTTTTATATGATTATATTCCAAAGAATAAAGTAATGCAGACTTACCTTTTGCATCAAGTGCTTTTTCGTTAGCACCCCTTTTTAAGAGATAATCCACAATATCAGCGTAGCCGTATTTGGAGGCATACATTAACGGAGTGATTCCATAAGGACCTCTTAAATTTGTGTTTGCATTTCCTACTTCTACCAGTAATTTGATAATTTCCATATTCCCTTTTTTTACAGCTAAAGTGAGAGGTGTTTGACCGGTAGTAGTTTTATGATTAGTATTTACTTTTGCATAAACAAGTATTTTCACACTATCAACTTGTTCATTTCTTATTGCGTTAGTGAGAGAACTTTCATGAGGTTTACTTTCATATTCGGCGAGATAATCAAACCCAGTTAGAAATATGAAAGATAGAATACACACATTAATAGTAAAAAGTTTATTCACCTTAATTCTCCTTGTCTTGTTCTATCATATTATGATAGCAAAATTACAACGATAAATTTTAATCTAACTATAATTAATTATATTGCTACAGGTAATTGGATTATTGAAAATTTTTTCAATATAAGTTTAAATAATCAGGTAGGGTACAGAAGTTTTATTGTTTTCCCCCAATCCTTCGTATACCCCCCGAAGGAAGAAGTCAGCACTATCAAATGTGCTGACTTTTTTACGAGAATTTTTAATGAGAATTTTTAATTTTTACAAAAAATCTTTACCTTGACTAGACATAAGTTATATAATGTATATGAGTTGGAAAATTATTAGGGAGATAAAAAAATATGTCACACAAAATAACATTAGAAACATGTGTAAACTGCGGTGCTTGTGAACCAGTATGCCCAGTGAGTGCAATTTCTGAAAAAGATGGCAAAAGAGTAATCGACACAGCTAAATGTGTAGATTGTGGTGCTTGTGTATCATCTTGTCCGGTAAACGCAATCTCTGCTTAATTTTGAGCTAGATTGTAGTGCTTCATTTAGAGGGGGCAAATTTTATAAAAACCTCATCAAATTTTTGATGAGGTTTTTTTGTGTTCAAAATGATATAATATAAAAAAGTTAGGAAGGACTTACTTTCATTCAAAAGGGATAAAAAAATGCACAAAGAGTTGAGAAAATTATCCGAAGTACTAGCAGGACAAAATTGCATTGTAGACGCTATAGATGCAGGTAAAGGTGCTGAACATAAAATTTCAGCTATGGGTTTATACAAGGGTAAAAAGATACTTGTCAAGAAAGATACAAACCCCCTCATCGTACATTCATCGTCGGGCAGTGTAGCGATAGGAAAAAATCTAGCATCGAAAATAATTGTAAAAATTAGTCAGCCGAAAATGTTGATAGTGGGTAACCCTAATGTTGGTAAAAGTGCGGTTTTTTCTCGTTTGACAGGTTTTAAAGTTATAAGTTCAAATTATCCGGGAACTACCACAGAGTATGTTCGTGGTGAAGCAAAATTTGGAAATCAAACTTTTGAAATAGTCGATGTACCGGGTGCTTATAGTTTGAAAAGTAGCTGTGAGGCAGAGGATATAAGTTGTAAAATGCTTCAAGATGTGAGCGAATACGATTTGATAACTTATGTTGTCGATGCTTCAAATTTGGAACGAAATTTATTTTTTGCATTAGAGTCTTTGCATCTAAAAAAACCAACAATAATACTTTTGAATAAATCTGACATTGCAAAAATGAAAGGTATTTTTATTGATACAAAAAAACTTTCAAAATTGATTGGAGTACCCGTGATAGAATTTGTTGCAGTAACCGGTGAAGGTGCAAAGGATTTGGAAAGAGAAATTATAAATACAGATTTAAGTATTCCTCAAACTAAAATCAAAATACCACTTGCCAGCGATGATAAGTGGAGACTTATCGGTGAGATAAGTAGAAAAGCTCAAAATATTCAATATAAGAAACCGTCCTTTTTTGAACGGTTTGGACAGCTAACAACTAAACCATTAACTGGTTTCCCAATCGCTTTTGCTGTTTTGATTTTATGTTTTTTTAGTGTGTGGTTTTTTGGTGAAGGAATTATAAATTATGTGTTTGGACCTATCTATGATTATATGTATTTACCTATTATTACCAAAAGTTTTGGCTGGCTAGGTGATGGATTTTTGTCGACACTTCTACTGGGAAGCGAAGGCGATGGAGTAGCCAAAACTTTTGGTGTTCTAACAGATGGTATCAATATTGCATTGGTACAAGTATTTGCTTATGTATTGGTTTTTTATTTTATGTTTGGCATCTTGGAGGATATCGGATATTTACCTCGTCTAGCGGTTTTATTAGACGACGCATTGCATAAAGTTGGATTACACGGTTTTGGATCTATCCCAATAATGCTTGGGATAGGTTGCAAAGTACCGGCTATATTATCAGCACGATTTTTGGAACAAGAAAAGCAAAAAATAATTGCATTAGCTTTGACATTAATCATCGCACCTTGCATATCGCAAAGTGCGATGATAATAAGTGTTTTATCCCCCCATGGTGTTTGGTATGTGGTATTTGTTTTTGTTGTTTTACTTTTATCAGGAATGTTAGCAGGATTTATTTTGAACAAGATGATGAAGCAAGATATCCCCGAAATGTTCATGGAAATCCCCCCTTGGAGTGTTCCATCGTTAAAAGTTTTAATGGTCAAATTAAAATTAAGAATGACGAGTTATATCAAAGACGCAGTACCATTTATTATGTTTGGTATTTTGCTGATAAATTTATTGACACATTTTGGTGTGATAAAATTATTGGGTAAAATATTTTACTGGCCTGTCACAAAAATATTAGGATTATCCGGTGAAACAATCTCTGTGATAATACTCGGATTTTTGAAAAAGGATATTTCAATCGCTCTGTTAATCCCATTTGAATTGTCGGCGTGGCAATTGGTCGTGGCTTGTATATTTATGTCGATGTATATGCCTTGCGTCGCAACTGCATTGATAATATTTAAGGAAGTTGGTATCAAGAACACAGCGAAAGTTGTTGGCTTTAATTTATTATTTGCATTTATCATTGCTGGTGGACTTAATTTTTTGATTAAGTATTTTGTATAAAGTATTTTTCTCCCTTTTGTAAAGGGAGCCGACACGGAGTGCGGAGGGTTTTAATATTTCGAAACATAAAACCCCCGATATTTGTTAACACAAATACCACCCCCTTTTTGAAAGGGGGAAAGTAAAGCAGGAATTTATTTTCTTTTGTCATTGCGAAGCCCAAAGGGCTGTGGCAATCTCTATTAAAAAAATCAAACTCTATGTAGTATAATGTGGGGCAACAAATAACCCATGGCCTCACTAGAGGCCATGGGTTATTTCTTGGAAAAAAGAAACCCCAGATGTAAACCCGGGGAGTTTCATGTTTTAATTTTTACCAATCGCTGCTCTTATGCCGAATATCGCAAATGACTCTATAAACATTTTTAGTACTTGATTATCTTGAAAGTTGGATATCCAAGTAAAAATTTCTGTTATATTTTGCATTGCAGATATTTGATCTACTGCCATCAAAATGGCTTCTAAAAGAAGCACCGTTGCTACTATATAGGTTTTTTTGCCTGATAAGAAATCCTTTACATCTAAAAAACCGTTAGTTATTTTTGATGGTACGAAAAATTTAGCTATAAATTTTAACATATTAATTCTCCTTATTTTTTTATGTTATATCCCGTCCAGTTTATTTTGAAACTGAAAGATATTTTTTTGAATGATGTTTTTTTGAACAGATTATTTAGTATCTGTAAAATTTTGAAGTCTATTATCTTCATAGAAAGATTTTTTGTTTTGAAATATCACTTGTCGACATTTATTTTTGAATCGAAACGGCATACCAAGTGAAATATGTATCCACGAAGAACCGTCTTCTTTTTCTAAAATTAATTGTCCAAAGTTAAAGT
>CAYPLD010000083.1:0-4641 GCA_964411485.1 uncultured Elusimicrobiaceae bacterium
ACACTACCGGCATTGGTGCTTTTCGTTTTTGGATTATATCAACTAACAACTCCCTCCCCTCTTGTTATAGGGGTTGGATTAATCAATAAGTTTATAATCGAAGCATTGTTTATATTGCTTGTGATAAATTTTCTGAATATTATCGTGCCAAAAAGAAAAATAGCTCTGACCATATTTTTCTTATGTTATTTTATGCTAATCACTGCTGATTTTGTTTTGCTCGCCTATTTTAAGGAACGATTTGGTATAAAATATTTAGATACTTTAAGTGGAGCAAATTATGATTTTCTTTTTGACATCACTACATTTTTACTTTTTGCTGGACTTGTTCTATTTTCTTATCTTCCAATAAAATTTTTACATAAACAAAAAGATATAAAAACTTCTGTAAAAATATTTATACCGACACTAGTTCTTATTTTTGTTTTTTATAATTTCCCGTTGATAAATATGTTATCAAGTTTTGATAAACACAAAGTACATTCTTTTTATGCTAACCTTTTAATGAACCCGTCACCGACGTATATAATGAAAGCAATGAGTACAAAATATTATGAATATACGAGTTATGAAAATATAAATAAATTGCCTTTAGAAAAAAAAGAATTAGCTAAAAAATTTAATATTTTTACCGCAAAAAATACAAAAAATAATCACAATTTTGAACGCGTAATTTTGCTTACCACTGAAGCTATGAGTGCTAAATTTTTTAGCAATTACAACGAAAATTTATCAGCTGAAGCGAGTCCAACTTTAGATTATTTCGCTAACAATTACCCAGCTATAATTTTGAACCGCACTACGCTATCAACTTTATATGGATTGAGCGTAATATTTAATTCACACCCGAATGTTCCGATGAGTACAAGAGAAAAATATCCTAATTCTTTTGTGAAAATCCTTGCGGACAGGGGTTTCAAAACCACATTTATTCGCGGTGCTAGGGAAGATTATATGGATGAAGATGTGCTTTTCAAACAAGCTGGATTTGATAAAATATACGGTGAGAATTATTTCAAAACTAAAAAAAAATATAAAAATTATATCGCGTTTTGGGGACTTACCGATAGAAAACTTTTTGAATTTACTATTGATTATCTTAAAAAAAATAAAAATAAAAAAACTTTCACACAAATTTTAACGGTCGACACTCATATTCCACTTGGTCGTCCAGATTATTTGGGTCAAGAATATCCAAAATTTACAGATGCAAAAACTAAAAAATATTACGACAAACAAACTCTTGCATCAGCATTTAGAAAACACGATTATGATTTGAATCTTTTTTATCAAAATCTAAAAAAAGAAGGTTTGTTAGACGATAAAACTCTCTTTATAATAACAGGCGATCATCCGTTTTTTGCAAATGCAGGAGCAGAAAAATTATTCAAACCTTACAAAAAGATTTATGACGATGTGCCAATTATTTTTGTATCTAAAAACAAAATCGGCGAACTTACAACACAGCCAAACACATCGCAGTTAGATATCGCACCAACGATTTTAGATTTACTCAACATAAAAATCCCGCAAGGATATTTTGGACATAGTTTATTAAATGATCAACCAAGAACACTTTTTGACATGAAAGAAAGTTATGTATTGATAAAAACTCAAAAAGACGAAGAAATTATCCCATTCGACACAAACAATAAAAACGACAAAAAAACCATCGATTTGCTAAACACATATATGGAATAATGATTTTATTGTCTAAATTTGATAAAATTTAACGTAATCAAAATAACGGAGGAACAAAACATGAAAGGACAAGGCAGTATAATGGACTCACTGGTACTAATAGTACCTATGATATTGATATTTTATTTTCTTATCATAAGACCACAAAAAAAACAGGCAAAACAAAAACAGCTAATGATAAACGCTTTGAAAAAAGGTGATAAAGTTATCACTTCAAGCGGAATTATCGGCGAAGTAGACGGCTTTAAGGATAGCGATAAAGTGGAAATAAAAATCGCTCAAAACACTAAAATAGTGATGTTCAAAACAGCCGTAGTATCTTTTGCAAACCCAGAAGATATGCAAAAATTAAATCCAAAAAAATAGTTAATGGAGCTTAAACAATGTCTTACAAATTAACAATAAAATGGATTGTAATCCTATTTGTGATGATTGGCTCTGTGTATTTACTATTCCCGACATATGAATGGTATGGTCAAACCGACACAGACAAAGCCAAATTAGAACAAACAGGCGAACGTCCAAAAAATATTTTGAATCTCGGACTAGATCTACGAGGTGGAACCTATCTACTTTTAGAACTGGATGTGAGCAAATTAGATAAACGAGAGACCGTCAGTGAGGCGATTTCTCGAGCAATAGAAATTTTGCGAAATAGGATTGACCAATACGGCGTCGCTGAAACACCAATCACACGACAAGGCGAAAAGTGGATAGCAGTTCAGATGCCGGGAATATCAAATCCTGAACAAGCCGAAGCATTAATTGGTAAAACAGCTATGTTAGAATTCAAAATCGTCAAAACTGGCGAAGATTCTGCAAAAGCATTGGAAATAGTTTCAAATATTGAAGAACCTTTTGATCAAGAAGGTTTATTAAAAGCATCAATTCAGAAAAAAATGCCAAAAGGTTTGACCGTTCTTCGAGGAAAAGATCATGAACTTTTCGTTTTAACAAAAGAAAGTCCAGTAACTGGTGCTAACTTGGAAGATGCAAGTGTTGCTCCTAGCGGACAATACGGATTACCTGAAGTTGCCTTCAGATTCGACAAAGAAGGTGCGAAAAAGTTCGGCGATTTAACTGGAAATAATGTAGGAAAAGGTTTGGCAATTGTCTTGGATAATATAGTTCAAACCGCACCTAGAATAAATAGCCGAATAACAAGAGAAGGTCGAATAACCGGACTAAATATGATGGACGAAGCTAGACACATCGCTATCGTTTTAAGAGCCGGTGCTTTACCTGCTCCGGTACATATCATCGAGAAAAGAACAGTCGGACCGGGACTCGGTGAAGACTCTATCAAAATGGGTGTGAAAGCATCTATGTATGGTTTGATTTTCATACTTCTATTTATGATGGTCTATTACAGATTTTCAGGTGCCATAGCAAGCGGAGCATTAGTGCTTAACCTAATCTTCTTGCTCGCCTTGATGGCATATTTTGGTGCGACATTAACACTTCCGGGTATAGCGGGTATCATACTCTCGCTTGCTATGGCTGTTGATGCCAATGTACTTATATTAGAAAGAATCCGAGAGGAAAAATTATTAGGCAAACCATTACAAATGGCGATTACGACTGGTTATCAAAAAGCATGGAGTGCTATTTTCGATAGTAACTTGACAACATGGCTTGCGGCAGCGTTCTTGTTCCAGTTTGGTAGTGGACCTGTAAAAGGATTTGCCGTGACACTTACACTTGGTTTACTTGTTGGTGTGTTTACATCGGTGTTCGTAACAAAATCAGTTTATGATTTCATATTAACTGGTAATCCGGAGGATATAAGTATATGATAAGAATATTACCAAAAACAAATATAGATTTTGTCGGCAAAAGAAAAATATTTTTTACTATATCGGGTCTTTTAGTTTTGATTGGGCTAGTAGCAATCTTTACTAAAGGATTAAATTTTGGACTAGACTTCACCGGCGGAACTATGATGCAAGTTGAGTTTCAAGAAAAAGTTTCTACTCATCAGTTAAGAGAAGTTCTATTGGACGAAGGTATCGATGCAGAAATACAAAGTTTCAAAAGTTCAAACTCATTTGCAATAAAAGTAAAAGGTAAACAAGAAAATGTAAATGAAGTTGGTGTAAAAATCAAAAGTGCATTGAACAAATTACCTTATCAGATTATCGAGAATAAAACTAAAGTTGAGTATGTCGGACCAACCGTCGGAAAAGATTTGAGAAAACGAGCTGTGATGGCTATGGTGTTTGCTTTATTTTTTATCATTATATACATCGCCTTTCGATTCAAAAATCCAATCTGGGGTGCAACCGGTGTGATAGCACTTTTACATGATGTGTTTATAACTATCGGGATTTTTGCGTTATTACAAAAGGAAATTGACTTAGTCATTGTCGCGGCATTACTCACAATTGCTGGTTTCTCGATTAACGATACGATTGTCGTCTTTGATAGAATGCGTGAAAATTTAAGATTGAATCCAAAAACAACACTCAAAAACTTGATAAATTTAAGTTTGAACGAAACATTATCAAGAACAATCATCACAAGTTTGACAATTTTTATAGCCGTGATTTTTGTGTATTTTATGGGTGGTCCTGTATTGAATAATTTTGCATTCGCAATGTTAATCGGTGTGGTCGTAGGTACTTATTCGACAATCGCAATTGCAACAAGTTTAGTTTATAGTTGGATAGGTGAAGGTAATCCTATTATCGCCGATTCTACACCGGTAGATCATACTCCAAAACATTTGAAGTCAGAAAAAGATCAGGATTATATTCCTGTCGAAAGCAAGTATGCTAAAAAACGAGGCAAGAAGAAAAAAAAGAAGAAAAAATGACCCCGCAGGGAGTCATCCTGAACTGACCCGTAGGAGTCATCCTGAACTGACCCGTAGGAGTCATCCCGAACTTGATTCGGGATCCAGTATAAAATTGGGATTCAGAAAAAAAAATAATCTTGTCA
>CAYPLD010000084.1:0-4617 GCA_964411485.1 uncultured Elusimicrobiaceae bacterium
GGTGGTTCACCATTCACACCTAAAACTTCCGCTGGATTGGAGGGGGTTATTGAATCAAGTCTTTCGCCGTATTCATTCACTAATGCTCTAATCTTACCGCTAGAAGTCCCAACCACAAATGGCTGACCTATTTTCATCAAACCTTTTTTGACTAATACCGTTGATATAATCCCTTTTTTCTTATCGAGTTTACTTTCTAAAATTACACCGACTGGTTGGATACCATAATCAGCCTTTAGTTCCATAATCTCTGCTTGAATAGAAATCATTTCCAAAAGTTTATCTATATTTTCGCCGGTTTTTGCAGATACTTCCACAAATATTGTATTACCCTGCCATTCTTCCGGAGATAATCCTCTTTGTGCTAAATCTTGTTTGACCTTTTCAGCATTCGCTGTTGGAAGGTCTATTTTATTTACAGCTACTATTATCGGAGCACCCGCCGCTTTGGCGTGGTCGATAGCTTCAATGGTTTGAGGCATTATACTATCAACTGCACTCACCACAAGCACGACGATATCTGTAACCTGTGCACCCCTTGCACGCATCGCTGTGAACGCTTCGTGACCGGGAGTATCCAAAAATACAATCTCACCTCGATCTGTATTAACTTTGTACGCACCAATATGCTGAGTTATCGCACCATGCTCGCCTTCAGCAACTTTGGAACTTCTGATTTTATCTAATAAACTTGTTTTACCGTGATCTACATGACCCATTATCGTCACAACCGGTGGACGTGGTTTTATATCTTCTTTATGAGCTTTTTGATCAATATCACCAGCAATACCACCCAAAACTTCGCTTTCTTCAAATTCTGATGCTCTTTCTAATTTATAGCCAGCATCTTCAACAATAAGTTCTACAATATCGTCTTCAAGTTTTTGATTGATTGTCGCAAAAATACCCATACCGATAAGTTTCTTCATAAAATCATTCACAGGTATACCTAGCTTTTCTGCTAGCTCTTTTACGGTTGGTTTGTCTGCAATTTTTACAATTTTTTCTTTCGGCACTTCCGGTGCTTTTTCTTCGACTGGAGCAAAATCTTTCGGAATTTCTTGTGAAGAGTCTTCCATTTGTTTCAATCTATCTTCTAGATTTTTTACATGAGTTTCGTCGATATTTATGGTTGGTTTTTTGACAACTTTTTTTATTTTTTCTATTTTTTCAACTTTTTTAACTGGTGTTTTTTTCACAACAGGTTTTTTAGCTGTTGTTTTTTTAGCAACTGGTTTTTTGACAGCAGTTTTTTTAGCAGTCGTTTTTTTAGCTTTTTTTTCCGTTTTAAGCTCACTATTTGCATTTTGTTTTGTTGCAACTTTTTTGACAACGGGTTTTTTAGTTGTTGTCTTCTTTTTAACTGGACTCATGTTTTTCTCCCTAAAATTCAAAACCTTTTGTCATTGCGGGCTTGGTCCGCAATCTTCTAAAAGATCCTGAAATAAATTCAGGATGACATTCTTTTTTATTTCTTTGCTTCAGCTTTTGGCTTCGCTTTCTTATTGTCAGCTACATATTTTTTTGCACCGTCAATAATTTTTTCCGCTGTTTTTGCACCTAACCCTTGAATTGTTGTCAAATGTTCCACGGATAGTTCAGCAATTTTTTCAATATCGGTCATACCAGCTTTTACTAACAAATCAGCTGTTTTTGCACCGATACCTTTAACCTCTGATAAAACACCACTTTTCTCTTTGCTTGCTTGCTGACCTTCTTCTTTATATTCATTTTCACCTTTGACGGTCAAATCCCAGCCAGTTATTCTTGATGCAAGTTTGATGTTCTGCCAATCTCGACCAATTGCTATCGCAAGTTGATCGTCTGGTACAATTATTAAAGCTCTTTTATCTTCGTAGCTTTCTACTTTCAAACTTATCGCTTTTGCAGGCGATATCGCATTGATTATATTTGTTGTAGCATCTTCAGAATATTTTATTAGATCGATTCTTTCTCCGCTCAATTCACCAGTTATCGCTCTGATTCTTGTGCCTCTCAAACCTACACAAGTGCCAATTGGATCTATTTTACTATCATTACTTTTGACCATAACTTTTGCTCTAACACCGGGATCTCGTTCGATAGCTTTTAGCTCGATTATTCCTTCAGCAATTTCTGATACTTCAACTTTGAACAATTCTTCCAATAATTTTGGACTTGTTCTTGTTAAGAAAATGTATGGTCCTTTTTGACCTTTATCCATTTTGAATGCCGCACTTCTAAATCTGATTAGTTGTGGTTCGTCTTTTATTTCGTGTAATTCTGTATGTGATATAACCTTTACTATCATCGCTTTTACTCGAGAATTATGAGGATATCTTTCTCTTTTTAGTTGTTCAGAATAAGGCAAGATTGCTTCTGCTTTACCTAAATCTACCACGACATCTCTATCAGAATATCGTCTTACCAAACCAGTAATCACTTCGCCTTCTCTTGGTTTGAATTCATTATATAGATTATCTCGTTCAATGCCACGGACTTTTTGGATAAGAACTTGTTTTGCGATTTGAGCAGCGATTCTTGAGAAATCTTTGATTTCTAAAGGTCTTTTTAATTCGTCGCCGAGTTTTGCTCTTTTTTTATAAGTTAGAGCTTCATCTAAACTGATTTCCATTTCTGGATCTTCGACTTTTTTTACAATCGTCATTTTGTGATACGCTTTGATTCTGCCTTTTTCTGTATCGATATGTGCTTCAATTTCAGCTGTCTTGCCGATATTTTTTCGAAGTGCAGATATTAATGCTTCTTCGATTGTTAAAATAATATCTTCTTTTTTGATATTTTTTTCTCGTTCTAGGGCTTCTAAAGCCATTATCATTTCTCTTTGTTGTTTCTCGTTCATAATTTTGTTCTCCTAAATCCTTTCTGTCATGCAAAACCGACTTTATCGCCCTGAACTTGTTTCAGGGTCTTTTTCAGCATCTTTCTATAAGATCCTGAAATAAATTCAGGATGACAAATAAAAATAAATTAAATTTTTCTGAACTCTAATTCTGGATTCAAATTTGCTTTCTTTATTTGCTCATACTTAAAATTAAATTTTGTTGTGCCATCATCTAAAACTATGCCTTTATCGTCTGCGTCGGATAATGTTCCGGTGAACATAGCTCTTTTTTCGATTGGCTCTTTACTAAATAATTTGATTCTTTCGCCGACAAATCTTTTGAAATGTTCTGGCTTTTTTAATGCTCGATTTATTCCCGGTGAAGATACTTCTAATATATACGCACCTTCGACCAATTTTTCCATATCCAAAACACTTTCGATTTTGTCCGATAATTTTTGACAATCGTCTAAATTGATACCGCCTTCTTTATCTACAAAAAACTGAAGTTCTTTCTTTTTACCACTGGTTTTCATTACTAAATCTACTAGTTCAACACCTTGACTTTCCAATGCCTTGGCTATATTTTGTTCTATTTCATTCTTACTTGCCATAAATTCTACCTCTTTTAATCAAGAGGCGACTTGCCTGAACAAGTCGCCTCTTATCTCTACTATATATAGTATATAACTTTTAATTGATTAGGTCAAATCATTAATCACTTTTTTGATGCCCGATAATTTATGCATTTTAGCATCTTTACTATTTCTTGCCTTATATTCAAAACTTTTTTCTTTGAGCGTTTTTGGACTTACCACTACTCGATGGTATAGCCCAAGCAAATCTGCTTCCTTAAACTTCGCACCTGCTTGTTTATCTCTATCGTCCCAAAGTACCGACAACCCTTTCGCTTCTGCTTCTTTGATAAGCAGATTTGCTTGGGCTATCACTTCTTTATCGTCGCCTATGGTTATCAGATGAATATCAAAAGGGGAAAGTTCTTTGGTCCAGATTATTCCATTATCGTCATTATTTTGTTCAATCGCCGCCGCAACGACCCTCGTAATTCCGATACCATAACAACCCATTATAAAAGGTTTCTTTTGCTGTTTTTCGTCCTCGAACATAGCTTTCATAGATTCGCTATACTTTGTGCCAAGCTTGAAAGTATGCCCGACTTCGATACCTCGAGTCGATGTATAAGATCCGCCACATTTTAGACATTTCTTACCGGCTTTCTCATCGCTAGCGAGATATCCACAATCGTCGCACTCTTCGATTGCATTTTCACCCGTTTTAGCTACTACCATAAATTCATGACTAAAACTTCCACCAATATTCCCCGTTTCCGCTTCAACAGCTTTGAATTTCAAACCACAACGGGTGAAAATGCTATTATAAGCGTCAAAAAATTTTTTATACCAATCTTCTGCTGATTTTTCAGTCGCACAAAAAGTGTACGCATCTTTCATATAGAATTCGCGAGATCTCATCACACCAAACCTTGGTCGAATTTCATCTCGAAACTTTATACAGAACTGATATAAAACGATTGGCAATTGTTTGTAAGATGTGACATCACGTTTGATACAATTTGTGATGACCTCTTCGGCGGTGGGGGAGAAACAGAATTCTGCTTTTTTTCTATCCTCGAATCTGAGTAATTCTTTGCCGTAAGTATCCCAACGACCACTTTCGACCCAAAGTTCTTTAGGTTGGACTGCGGGTAGGATAATTTCTTGAGCACCGATTTTATCGAGTTCTTGTCTGACGATATTTTCGACTTTTCTAAA
>CAYPLD010000085.1:0-4601 GCA_964411485.1 uncultured Elusimicrobiaceae bacterium
TTTCGTTTTCCATATTTAACTGCCTCTATAGCATCTCCAGCTAAACAATTTTCTCGTTTATTTATTAATGCCAAATAATCTTTGCTTGAAGTTATAAGCCAAGAATCATTTCTTCCTACCACTAATTTATCAAGTTCATAGCCATTTATAAGAATATTTTTTAATTTATTTTCTACAGAAATATTATTGCTATGATGTAAAACTATACTTTTAAAGAGAAATTTATTATCAGGATCATTTATTACATTTTTGGGTATGAATTTTCTAGTCACCTTTTTAGCAGTTTTAGGATTAATGTAAAAATTGCCCATAATCATAGGTTTAGGTTTCTCTTTGACCAACCCATCAGATAAAAATGCTGTTCCCTTTTGAGGTTTATCTGTTCTACCCGGTTTAATTTTCTGTGCTCCACCAAACCCCCTTTCTATTACTATTTCGCCTATATTTGTATGCTCAACTTTTTCTGGATTACCATCTGCTCCACTACGTATTGTCCTTTGCACTCTTGGTGCTATAACATTTGTATACTGCCCTTCATTAGAATGCGTTATTTGGGGTACATGCTCCATTGTTTTTGTGGAACCATCACCTTTAGTAATTATAGTATGACTCACTTTGATTCCTGCTGGAGGTGGTTCATATGTTCTTTCAGTTATTTGTTGATTTTTTCTAAAAACACTAAATGTTTCTTTTATATTATTATTCCCTTCGTTTTGGGATTTTTTTATCAAAGATGCTCTCACTGTACCTTCCAACTCTTCTAAACTCTTAATCATATTATTTGATAGTACTTCTATCGCTTCTTCATGTATTATTTTTTCACTCGATAAATATATTATGCTTTCTATTCCCTCAAATGTATGATTCTGCATATCCATTTTTCCTAATATATCTAATGCTATTTTTCCTCGTTCTTTAAATCCAAATTTTTTTGGTGCTTTTCCTTTTATCTCTACACTATGTTTATAGATCGCATACCCAACTGCTTCTTCTAACAATTCTTCTAATTTTTCTTGACTTAATTTTTTTGTGCCTTTCGGTATTCTAAACCTTATGTAATTATTTATAAAATCCTTAGGATCTGATTGCTCGAATATCGCATTCACACTTTTTATACCTTTTGTTTTTCCTGATGTTAAAAATTCTTTGATTAGATTGTCAGACCCATTAGCCAACTTTCTTGCTAATTTTTGTGATAGCTTACAGATAATTTTTAATCCACCATTAACTCCAACTGGAGGAACTGGTGCAAGCATAGATGTCCTCATATCTTGTTCTATTTTTTGTTCGACTAATCTACTAATGCTAGGACTAGCATTTATACCAGTAGATGTGAGCAATAAGGACATAATTATAGCTACCATTCTTTTAATCATGCCTATATTTTATCTGTTACCCCATTTTCGCACAAGGTACTTTAGTACTATACCCAACTAGTAATAAATAACTAGTACCTAACTTTGTAATATCATTACAAAAATTGTAAAATAAGAGTGTCTTATTTTAATTAAAAACACAAAATACAAAAATTTTGCGAGTATTTTGAGATGGTTTTTTATTTTCTTTGCGACGACTAGTAGGTGGGAAGCACCGAGCGTATGCGAGGGTACCTACTTTAGGAGCAAAAAAACAAAAAAGCACTCAAAAGAGGAAGGAAAAATGATTATACTTTGTTTGAACTGCGGAAGTTCGTCCGTAAAGTACACGATTTTTGATTGGAAACAAAAACGAGATTTAGCTACCGGTATTGTCGAACGAGTCGGCACAGAAAATTCAATAATAATACAGAAAACAAGTGGTAAAGAAGATTTTGAACTTAAACGACCTTGTCATAATCACCGCGAAGCCATAAAACTTATTATGGATACACTAACAGATAAAAACAATGGTGTCATAAAAAGTTCCGAAGTTATAACCTCCGTCGGTCATCGAATTGTACATGGTGGTGAAAAGTTCAATAAATCTGTGATAATAACTCCACAAATTTTACAAGAATTCAAAGATTTATCTGATATGGCACCACTTCACAATCCAGCAAACGTTATGGGTGTTGAAGCCGCACAAGAAATCATGCCTGACATCAAACATATGGCAATTATGGATACAGCATGGCATCAAACAATGCCTGAAACTTCTTATATGTACGCGTTGCCTTATGAATGGTACACGAAATATGGTATCAGAAAATACGGCTTCCACGGGACATCATTTTTATACAACGCGAAGCGTGCCGCAGTGCTTTTGGGTAAAGATCCGTTCAAATGTAATTTAGCGATTTGCCATATCGGGAACGGTGCGTCTATTAATGCTGTGAAAAACGGAACGAGCTTTGACACAAGCATGGGTCTGACCCCACAAGAAGGACTCATAATGGGCACACGTGCTGGTGATTTTGATGCATCTATTATGTTCCACATGATGAAGAAAGAAAATCTTGATCCTGACGGAATTTATGATGCAATTAACAAACACTCTGGTGTGCTTGGAATCACTGGAAAGTATACCGATAGACGAGATATAGAAATTGCAGCAGAAAAAGGTGATAAACGATGCCAATTATCGATTGATATGGAAAGTTATCGATTGAAAAAGTATGTTGGGTCTTACGCGGCGGCGGTTGACGGATTAGATGCTGTCATTTTCACAGCTGGTGTTGGTGAGCGTGGACCGATAATGCGAGAAAAGGTGTTGCGTGGATTGGAATATATGGGTGTTGAATATGATCATGAAAGAAACTTTGCTGCGATTACAAAGAACGCTGAAAGTGAAATTTCAAAACCGGGATCAAAAGTTAAAGCGTTTGTTATTCCGACCGATGAAGAGATTGTTTTCGTCGAGGATGTAGTTGCATTGGAAGAAGGAACTTACGATATACATACGAATTTCAAATACACATTCCAAGACAAGAATTACAGAAACAAATTGAGGGATGAAGCATTTTTGAAAGAGGTAAAGAAAAAACCACAATTATTAAAGTGTGTAATTAACCCCCCGAAAGAACTAAAATAATAAATAAAAAAAGCGGTGATTTTAATCACCGCTTTTTTTATGTAGTAAAAACTTTATTAAAACCTGAAGGCTAAACTAGCCTCTCCGCCGATTCCATAATTCGCATGATTCGCTGCAACTGCTAGCTCAAAAAATTTCCAAAGCAAAAAATTTGCACCCAATGTATAATGCGGTGTACCTGCTTCTTCCGTCACACCTACCAAAGTGCTATCCGCCACGTTTCTGACATGTAATTTTCCGTAATCTATCCCGACACCAGCGTATGGATTAAAACCTGTAAACTTAAATGAACCTACCAAACTTGCATTGTATGTAGTCAAAGAGAAATAATCGTTCACAGAATTATGTCCTGCAATCGACACTAACATTTGAAAAGATCCCGGCTTATCTGATGGTCTAAAAACACCCCATCTAAAACCACCACCAGTAATTGCATATTTGTGATAATTAGATGTTCTGATAAAACCATCTATCCTCAAAGGAAGACCAATATCTGCTTGTATCCAAGGTACATATAAAGAATCCTTACCTGTACCCATCGCCGTGTTTTCGTCGCTTGGCTCGTGCATATAAGAAGTTCTAACACCAAACCGATATCCACCCCAACCTAAAATTCTACCAGTTGTAAATATACCTGAATTTAATAAAGCAGACATATCTTTTGTAAATGGTTTTAAGTTTGCCGCTGATGCATTATTATAAAATTGTTTATACTTATCCGCAAATACCAAATTTGTTGGTAAAACTAAAATTATTGCCAATATTATTACTATTTTTTTCATTTTTTTCTCCTAATTTATTTCTAAAATGTCGCCTATTGATATCTTATTGCCGATAAATCCTGAACTAAACTCTATCACATTTTTTGCTCTAAAAACATATGGACTAAATCGCCAAACTTTTAAGTTTTCTATAACTTTTAAAACTTTTCCCCTCTCATCAATAAAAATCACGTCTATCGGAAATTTCATAAAAAAAGTATGTACCTGCGGGCATTTTGTTATATATAAACCTTCGTTTTCGTCCAAACTTTTTCTACCTAACAAACCTTTCAATCGTGTAAAAAAAGTTTCTGCTATATTAACTTTATCAGAGACCAAAATATTTTTCGTTTGATTAAAACATTTCATTTATTTTGACGCCCGCTCCACATATTCACCAGTTCTTGTATCGACGACAATTCTATCACCTTCATTAATAAAAAGTGGAACTCTAACTTCCATTTTATTTTCAAGTATTGCTGGTTTGAATGTGCTGGAAACCGTATCACCTTTGACACCCGGTTCTGTTGATTCAATTGTAAATACCATTTTTACCGGCAATACTACCGAGAAAAATTCCTCGTTAATAAAAAGTCCTTCGACTTCCATATTATCTTGTAAATATTTGTACTCATTTTTGATTTTTTCTATCGGAACTTCGTACTGCTCGTAATTTTGAGTATCCATAAAACAGGCGTTATCACCGCTTGTATATAGATATGTTTGTGCTCGTTTTTGAACGGACACTTCATTGAATTTATCCTCGGGTCTGTACGAGCGTTCGGTGATAACGCCTGTACTAAAATTTTTCAATTTTACACGCACAACTGC
>CAYPLD010000086.1:0-4595 GCA_964411485.1 uncultured Elusimicrobiaceae bacterium
GTAAAAGCATAGTTTTATTTTACAATATTTGAGCCCTTTTTTGTTTTTTTGCGAGTAAAGTGACCTATTAGAGTCATCCTGAACTGACCCGTAGGAGTCATCCCGTACTTGATACGGGATCCAGAATAAAAAAGGGAATCCCTTGTTTACCCTGGATTGCGGATCAAGTCCGCAATGACATTAAGTCAAAAACAAAAAATCATCTCAAAATCTTGTAAAATAAGCGATATTCTACTAAATTTATCTATATTCCGCCAAAACGACGAGTTCTGGTTTGATACTCTGTGATTGCTTTTTCTAGATTGGATTTTTTGAAGTTCGGCCATAATGTCTTTGTAAAATAATACTCCGCATACGCCGATTGCCATAATAAGAAATTCGAGATTCGAGATTCGCCACTCGTCCGAATTACCAAATCAGCTGGGGGGATATTATTGTAAAAATATTTTGATAAATCGTCATCTTTGATTTTTTTCTTGCCACTCGCTAATACCTTATTAACAGCGTCAGTGATTTCCTGCTGTCCGCCATAATTAATCGCCAAATTCACAACCAAGCCACAATTTTTTTCTGTTTTTTGCGTGAGTTGTTTTAAGCCATCAATGATTTTTTTCGGAAGTCTGTTTGCACGTCCACTAAATAAAAATTTTATGTTTGTTTTTTCTTGCGAATACTTTTTTAACATCGCTTTTAGAATATTCATAAGTCCATTAACTTCGGCTTTTGGTCTGTTCCAATTTTCGCAAGAAAAAACAAATAATGTTAAATATTTAATACCAATATCACCACAGATTTTTATCATATCTTCTGCAGTTTTAA
Source organism: uncultured Elusimicrobiaceae bacterium (assembly GCA_964411485.1). Lineage (GTDB taxonomy): Bacteria > Elusimicrobiota > Elusimicrobia > Elusimicrobiales > Elusimicrobiaceae > Pseudelusimicrobium. Next base: position 820 of record CAYPLD010000086.1, read on the forward strand.
CGCCTTGCTTATGTCCTTCTATCCTCGACAAACCTCGGGCTTTTGCCCATCTGCCGTTTCCGTCCATAATTATGGCGATATGCTTTGGAAGTTTCTTTAGGTTTAACTTTCTAGATAATTTCATATGAATATTTTAATGAACTTTTCTCCCTTTTTCAAAAGGGAGTACCTGCGAAGCAGGGGAGGGATTTCCTTATAAAACAAATAAATCCCCCTTTAATTCCCCCTTTCAAGAAAGGGGGAAAACAAATTTCTAATTAAACGGTCATTATTTCTTTTTCTTTTTCTGCTATAACTTCATCTATTTCTTTTGTGAAACTATCTGTGATTTTTTGAATTTCAACTTCGTATCTTTTACAATCATCTTCCGAAATTTCTTTCATCTTTTCAGACTTTTTTATTTTTTCGATTGCATCACGTCTTTCATTTCTAACAGAAATTTTATAATCTTCAGCCATTCGCCCGACATTCTTCACAAGCTGTTTTCTTCTGTCTTCTGTCATTTGTGGAAGAGTCAATCTTAACACTTTTCCGTCGTTTAACGGTGTCGTACCAAGATCTGAAGTTTGAAGAGTTTTGTCAATGTCCGCCAACGCCGTTGCGTCCCATGGCTGAATCAATAAACTTCGTGCATCTGTCACGGATATCGCCGCCATTTGTTTCAACGGCGTTGGCGTTCCGTAATAGTCCACTTTAATATTTTCTATGAGTTGAGGATTAGCTCGACCCGTTCTAATTGTATGTAAATCCTTTTCCAATTTTGACACATGAGTCGCCATTTTTTCTTTCACGACTCCTAAAAATACTTGTATGTTTTCCATGATATTATCTCCTTAATTTGATTAAATCCAATCTTTTACTAACTCATCTACCTTTTTCATTTGCTGGATAGTATATTTTAGCACTTTTGCGATTTTTTCTACATGTTCTATTTCGTTTAGAGTTAGTTTTCTATCTTTTCTAGATTTTAGATATTTATCTAAAACTTGATATCCTCCGATATAAAAATCCCAAACATCCTTTGAAATATTATCGAAATATTGATCTGAATTTATATATATTTTACCTATTATATCATCATCTGATACAAATATTACTTTTTCTACTTTATTATCACCATTGCCTTTGAAATCTGACGATTCAAAAGTAGGGGTTTCTTTCAATAAATGATTTTGTGTTAAATCCCAGCCAATATCTGATAATTTTTCGAAAAGTTTATTATCGTCGGTAAATGGTATTTTAGGGAAATCTATTTTGAGGAACTCTGAATATTTTTTACGATACAAATTACTATGCATAATTGCATAAATATATCCCAAGATTTTTTCTGGAGAATAATCACAACCGTACTTTTTATTTATCTGTCGTCTAAATAAAGAATTGAAATTTTCTCTTTTTTCTTTTTTTTGTTCAAATAATCCTGACCCATCTGTACATGTATATAATGGGAATAAATATGCGATTCCTTTATTACTCAAAGTCATTCTACATTCTATTATGTTTTCTGTTATAAAATTATGATTAAAAATCCCTTCAGCAACTTGTCTAGGACATATAAGTGCTATATTTTTTTCAAACATATGTTTCATTATTTTTTTTCTTGTTCTAAAAACTATATCATCATCATAGTAAACAAACCTATCGTCAAAAATACGATAACCGATTTTTTTCATTAAATTTTTATCAAATTGTTTTTTACTAGATAATCCTCTTTGAGTAGTAATATTCCAACCAGAATTATTTCTTACGCCATATTTTTTTTCTATATTTTTATCCGAAATACTTAAATCTTTAAAATCTTTTATGTTGTTTTCTAAACTTTCTTTTTCAAAATTTATTGACAACTTATCTCTTGCTGTAGTAATCCCAACACAATCTTCCTTAAAAATATCTTTGATGGAAAAAAATTCATAATATTTTTCTTTCAACTCTTTATCTTGGGGTTTAAACAAATAAAATGGTGCTGACGGTTCTATTTCCTTAAAATCAATATCTTCTAATGATTTGGTAGATAAGTTATTGTATTTATCAGTTCTTTTACCCCACATATCAACATATCTTATAACTTTGGAATGTCCCGGTGCTTTTATCATTATACTTATAGCAGTGCCTTGTTGAATATCAAAAACGTTTTCATCTTTACTTCCGTCAGGTGCCTTCTCTTTCTTTTTAGCATTACCATGCAAATCTATGAAGAACATATAATTAAAAGTGTTCATTAAACTTTTTCGCATACCTCTAAAAGTTGGGTTATCTAAAAAACTATGATTAGTTATTATGGCTACAACACCTTCTTGTTGCTGATCTATTTTATCTTGTGCAAAACGAATAAATTTGACATAATCATCTTGAAGCCATTTTGATGCTTTTTCGTTCAATGGCTTTCCATCGACATGGTAATAATTATCCTTAATCTGATTTTGTATCCATTTACCCTTATTAGCAGAATGCCCTGAATAAGGTGGATTTCCTGTTATACACAATATCGGCTGTTTCTTGATAATATTAGTATCCCTTAATTCGTCAGTAAGAGCAGGTAGAGTATAATCAGCTTGAGCGTCTTGCTGTTCTAATGTATTTGTCAGATAAACTCTCATTCGCTCATTATTTTCTATCTTATAACCAATATCCTTCAAATATTGCCATAACTTCAAATGAGCAACCGTATATGGAGCTATTAAATACTCAAAACCATACACATTTTGAAGTAAATGCTCTTTTATTAAAGATGATTTTTTTGCACTATCTTTAGGTATTTTAGATAACACTTGTTCGAATACTTCTAAAATAAAAGTACCCGTACCACAAGCAAAATCAAGCAAACTCACCTTATTGTGTTCGGCAAGTCCATTAGACAAACCAAATATTTGTTTCAAACTATCATCAACCGCACGAACTATAAAATTCACTACTGGTGGGGGAGTATAATAAACTCCTCGTTTTTCTCTTAACTTGCTATCATAAGCCGAAAGAAAATCCTCATAAAAATATATGTACGGATCTTTCATATGAAAATCAGTCTGATGTCTATTCGCCTTTTTTTCATTAATATCAGTGTTTTTTATCTTTGGAAATTCTCTCAAATAATATTGTTGATATATTTCTTCAGCCTTTTCTTTATCACCATCTTTAGTCCATGAATGACTAAATTTTAAACCTTGCTTTATACTATCCAAATCAACATGATTTATAGCTGATAAAATTTCATCGACTATCCATTTCGCATCCTTATATTCTTTTTGAGTGATAGCATCCAAAAATTCTACCAGTTCTTTTATGACACTAAAATTATAAGGAATATACTTTTTGACATCATAAAGATTTACAGATTTATCACCAGCATTAAGTTTAGCTAAAAATAATCCATAGACGAGCGTTTGAGCAAATTGATCAGAAAATTCTTCAAGGGTTAGATTTTTCGAAATAAATTTTTGGAATCTATCATATAGACCATATAGTCGACCTTTTTTACCTTCTTTAGCTAAAAATGAAAGCTCTGTATTCAAAATTTCTTTCAACCATTTACATCTCGTTGCTAATGCTTCGGCAAGCTCTTTTGGACTTTCTATCCCTTTTGGTGGTGATGATAAAAAATTATTTATCAAAAGTTCTACATTTTTTATTCTTGATGAATCAAGTTTGAAATTTTTCTTTTTTAGTTCCGATAAAGAGCATAAATTTTCACGCCTTACTACTTTTGAATTTTTTATCAAAATAAATTCTGTATAGTTCGTGAGAAGTATGTTTGAGGAAAGTTCACAATATCTTTTTAGCTG
>CAYPLD010000087.1:0-4504 GCA_964411485.1 uncultured Elusimicrobiaceae bacterium
ATTATCATTTTACATAGTGTTATAAATAAAATCAAGTACTTTTTTGTCAAATATTTTGGAAATATAGTATAATTAATCATTATGGAAGACGATACAAAAAACATATTTACTAGTTTCACAGGAAAAGAATTAGGTGGATGCCTTCTACTAGAAAAAGTAGGAGAAGGTGGAATGGGTGCTGTGTTCAAAGCAAGGCACAAGGCTTTGGATAGAATCGTATGTTTAAAAATTCTTAACCCCAATCTTTCTGAGGACGAAAAAGCGGTAGATTTCTTTCTAAAAGAAGCCAGAGCTATCGCAGAACTTGATGATCCAAATATAGTCCAAGTTTATGATGTGGGTACAGAAGATGGATACCATTATATAACTATGTCCTACATAGATGGTGCTAATTTATCGTCGATAGTGAAAAAGAAAAAAGAATTACCAATAGAATTTGTGGTGGACATTTTTAGAGGTGTGTTTAAGGGACTTGCGGCGGCTCGAGCTAAAGGAATAATACATAGGGATATAAAACCTTCAAACATATTAGTAAACAAAAATTTAGAAGCCAAAATAGTTGATTTTGGTATAGCAAAAAAAGTAGATAAAGATGGTAAAACTACCAAAACAAAAGAAATAGCTGGTACGGCTTATTTTATTTCACCAGAGCAAGCGTTGGGCAAAGAAATAGATGCAAGAACAGATTTATATGCTGTCGGTGCGAGCTTATATTATGCATTAACTGGCAAATATCCCTATCGAGGTAAAACTTCTATAGAGATAATCCAAAAACATATAACAGAGCCGATACCAGACCCATCTAAAGATAGAAAAGGTATCCCTACATGGCTCGCAAAAGCAGTTATGAGATTAATGGCAAAAAAACCGCAAGATAGATTTCAATCTGCTTCGGAATGTGTCGAATATTTCACCAAAAGTATAGAAGAAGAAAGTTATAGAAGGTATAAGTCCGATGACAATATAGATATCAAACAAAGTGTTGGGTTAAAGCTATCTAATGTTGTTGAGTATGATGATAAAAAAGATACTGATATAGAAGAAGAGTTTACTCAAAAATATAAGAGGAATACTCAAACCAAAAAAATAAAACCAACAACGAAATCAAAGCATTTTATTCCACTAGCAGATAACGAGCTAGATGAAACAAAAAAAGAAGTAAAAAAAATAAAAAGTATAACACAATCCACTAAAATAAACAGAGGGGTAGGTAAAATCACAAGAAGTGGTTTTTTAGGGAGTTTATACTCACAATATTTATTAAAAAATATTTTATATTTTTTTGTTTTTGTTATGGTAGGATTAGTAGTTGCTACTTATTTTTCAAGACTTGGTGGTGCATGTTCAGAATATATTACTCCATTAATGGGCTTTTTTGAAATATTATTTATTCCGTTGAGTGGTAAGTTTATTGGTAATCAAATGTTATTTTCCATATTAGTTATTCCAGCAATATTTTTAATTTTGGGTGTTGGGCTTGTAGAAAAAATTTCACATTCAAGATTCTTCCTATTTCTGATAGCTTTCTTTGCATATTTAGCCGGGTTATTCAATGTGTGGGGTTCAGCAGATATAGGTTTATTTAGTGCAAATTATTATTTGATGTATGCATTAGTTTCCTTCATAGTAATTTTTTGGTTTAGCGGAAAAAAGAGTACAGGTATCTTTAATGATGCATTACTTTTCATAGCTTTGTGTATATTTGTGTACTGCATTTACAAGGGAACATATGTGAGCGAACATACCGACAATAAATATGCACTAATGTTAAAGTATTTATCGATAGCAACGGGGATAGCATCGTTTTTTATGGTTTATGCTCGAAAAAACTTTTTGATGGTGATAGTTCCATTAGCTTCTTTGGTGCTATTTGCTTTCAGTGTTTGGGCTTACAATGCTAGTCCGATGGCATATAAAAGTTTGAACGAACTTAATAGTTATAACAAATATTTGACAGATAGATATGAAAATACACATTTAACATTGCAGGCGAGATTAAACATCATAGATAAAGATGAAAACAAACTTTATGATGAAGAAAAGGAATTTAATAAGTTAGAGATCACAAATGAGATAGGCGTAGATAAAAACAAAATATATTTAGCTGGTCCGAAAAAGTCTTGGGCTCTTATAAGTATCACTGCTTTTGAATATCCTATAAAGAAGATGCATAAACGGATGTCGGAAAGTGGAGCGTATTATTTTGGATTGATATTTTTATTTTTAGTAAGTAGTATAATAACTTTTTATGAGCTATGGCGAAAAGAGGGATAAATTTTTATGAAAAAATTTGGAATAGATATGGCATCCTTAACGGATATAGGAAAAGTTAGAGAAAAAAATGAAGATGCTGTGTTGACCTCTGAAAAATTATCTTTACTTGCGGTGGCGGACGGCATGGGCGGACACAATGCTGGTGAAGTAGCAAGCAGAATGGCAGTAGAGACTTTGGAATCAGTAATAACAGATATAAACAAAGGTCTTATTGAAGTGCCAAACAATTTAGGTCAAAATTTATCTGAACTAGAGCAAAAACTTTTATTTGCTGGAAGCATATCAAACTTATCCGTATTCAAATCCTCGAAAGTGAACGTAAGCAAACGAGGAATGGGAACAACTTTAAGTGCAATTTTGGTGGAGAGAAATCATGCTGTGGCAATACATGTTGGCGATAGCAGAATATATTTGTTTAGAAACAATGACTTTGTGCAGGTTACAACAGATCATTGTTTAGCAACCGAACATGTGGAGCTTGGTTTGTTAAAAACGAATTATGATTTATCTGATAGTAGAATCCAAAATATTTTGACAAAAGCTGTTGGTCTTAAAAAAGATATAGAGATGGATGTTTTCAGAATATTTCCGGAAGATGGGGATTTATTTCTTTTGTGTAGTGATGGATTAAATAAAGAGATGAAAGATGAAGAGATAAAGGAAATTTTAAAAGAGAGCAAAGAAAAAAATTCTGCTGAGATATGTCAAACGTTGGTAGATCTTGCACTTTCGAGAGGTGGGCAGGACAATATATCGGTAATAATAATGAAAATAGCTGGGTCAAAGAGAGAAGCGGGATTGGGCGAGCTATTCAAATTCTTCAAAAAGTCAAAAACCTAAAAAGTCACAAAATAGAAAAATAATGTCTTAACTAGCAGTCGCATTAAACGATTGACAAGTTTGAAAAAGTCTGTTATAATAGCAGTATGGCACTTCGAGTGCTAATTTCAACTAGGAGAACAGAAATGTTAAAAATCCAGCCACTCGGCGATAGAATAATCGTCAAACCAATAGAAAATAAAGAAGTTGTTAAAGGGGGAATCATAATCCCTGACACAGCAAAAGAAAAGCCACAAGAGGGCGAAGTTTTGGCCGTAGGACCGGGCAAATTTGACAAAGACGGGAAAAGAGTACCGATGGATGTCAAAGCTGGCGACAAAGTCTTATATGGCAAATTTTCAGGCACAGAATTAAAGATAGATGGGGAAACTTGTCTAATCATGCATCAAGATGCAGACATATTAGGAATATTGAAATAATCAAATCCTTGTCATTCCGTGCTTGACACGGAATCTAGGATAAAATTGGATTGCGGATCAAGTCCGCAATGACAAAAAGAAAAAGATAGGAGATTTAAAATTATGGCAAAGCAGATTATTTTTTCGGAAGAAGCAAGAACAAAAATGAAAGACGGCATCGAGAAAGTTGCCGACGCGGTAAAAGTTACACTCGGGCCAAAAGGTAGAAGTGTAGTATTGGAACAAAAATTTGGCAGTCCGTTAATCATAGATGACGGCGTAGCAATCGCAAAAGATATCGAATTAGAAGATAAGTTTGAAAACATGGGAGCTCAATTAATTAGAGAAGTGGCAAGCAAAACCAATGACATTGCTGGTGATGGAACAACCACAGCAACGGTTTTGGCACATGCACTTTTATCGGAAGGCATCAAAAATATTACAGCAGGTGCAAATCCGACACTAATAAAAAAAGGTATCGAAAAAGCGGTCAAGAAAGTTGTTGCAGAAATTAAAAAAATGCATAAACCTGTGGCAACAAAAGAAGAAAAAGCTCAAATTGCGACGATTTCATCAAACGATAAAGTTATTGGTGAATTAATCAGTAAAGCTATGGAAAAAGTCGGACACGAAGGTGTAATCACCGTTGAAGAAGGCAAAAGTGCGACGACTGAACTCGATATTGTAGAAGGTATGCAATTTGATAGAGGTTATCTATCTCCTTACTTCGTGACCGATAGTGAACGAATGGAAACGGTTTTAGAGAATTGTCAAATAGTTATCACTGACAAAAAAATCTCATCGATGAAAGAGCTTTTACCTTTACTAGAAAAGATAGTACAAGGCGGAAAAAGTTTCTTGATTATCGCCGAAGATATCGAAGGTGAAGCGTTGACAACATTAGTTGTGAACAGATTAAGAGGCACATTAAAAGGCTGTGCAGTAAAAGCACCGGGATTTGGTGATAGACGAAAAGAAATGTTAGAAGACAT
>CAYPLD010000088.1:0-4431 GCA_964411485.1 uncultured Elusimicrobiaceae bacterium
TATAGTCTTCATCGGCTGTATCATGATGCTTTGTCTTTATGAATACGGTCTAATATTGAAAGCTGGACAACGTAGTGTGAACTTTTTTTCATTGATAATATTCGGTGTGATACTTGGCTTATCGTTGATTCTAGGACGAACTCCAATCGAGAGCAGTCTCCCTGACAATTTATTACCATTCACTATAAGTATAGTGATTTTCGGTGTGGTATTTTTTGAAATCATAAGTAGGCAAAAAAGTTTCCTCCGATTGTGCTATACATTTTTCGGGATATTTTTCATTACTTGGACTTTGGTACATTTAATAAGTATCCGAGAAATCTCACAGCACGGAGAATATCTGACGATAATTTTATTTGTATCGGTTTGGGCTTGTGATATATCGGCATATTTTGCTGGTGTGAAATTTGGTCGCCACGCATTGAATGCAGATGTTAGTCCGAAAAAAACTTGGGAAGGTGCAGTCGCCGGAGTTTTGGGTGCTGTGTTAGTGACAGTCGTTTTGAAAAACCTATTGCTTGCTGATGCTGGAATATCCAATACTGAAGCTATAATACTTGGATTTATCGTCGGGGTAGTCGGACAAATTTCGGATCTTGCCGAAAGTTTAATCAAAAGAAGCACAGGTGTGAAAGATTCGTCAAACTTGTTGCCGGGGCATGGCGGAATACTTGATAGATTTGATAGTTTCATCTTACTTGCACCGATTTTTTATTACGCAGTTTTATATTTTATTTTATAGCAACAAAATTCTGTCATCCTGAACTTGTTTCAGGATCTTACTATAAGATGCTGAAATAAATTCAGCATGACACATGAAGGGTGTTAAATTTTTTATGAAGAATATCATTATTTTGGGTTCGACCGGTTCAATCGGTACTTCAAGTTTAGATGTAATCTCTAAACTTGGTAAAAATTATAAAGTAATTGGATTGTCCACTTACGGAAAAGAGGCGTTGATAATTCAACAGCTTAAAAAACTCAAACCCAAATATGTTTCAGTGCTACCAAAAGCTACACATTCTAAAATAAAAAATAAAATTCCAAAAGGTATAAAACTTTTACCCCCTACATCAAAGGGTTTGAATTTTTTAAGCGGTCTAAAACAAGCTGATTTAATTGTCAATGGTTTGGTCGGGAGTGCAGGTTTTGAGCCATTAATATCGTCGATAAAAGCTGGCAAAATTATCGCATTGGCGAACAAAGAACCGATAGTTATGGCTGGCGAACTGATAATGAAATTGGCAAAGAAACACAATGCGAAAATTTTGCCGATAGATAGTGAGCCATCAGCAGTGTTTCAATGTTTGGACGGAATTTGTCCGAACAAATATCATAAAACTAACGGGCTTATAAAAAAAATTTTCTTAACAGCATCAGGTGGACCTTTCTTTAATCATAAAGGTAGTTTAAGTAAAGTTTCCCCCGCTCAAGCATTGAAACATCCGCGTTGGAAAATGGGTCCAAAGATAACGATAGATAGTGCGACATTAATGAATAAAGGATTTGAACTTATCGAAATGATGCACTTATTTTCGATACCGATGGATAAGATACAAATTGTTATCCACCCGCAAAGTGTGGTACATGGAGCTGTGGAATATAATGACGGGAGTATATTGGCAAAGATGTCATTACCTGATATGAAGTTGCCTATCCAATATGCGATTACCTATCCTGAAAAGGTAGCGTCGCCTGTCAAGAAACTAGATTTGTTTGAACTTGGTAAGCTAGAGTTTTATCCGCCAAATTTAGACAAATTTCCTTGTCTAAATTTGGCATTACAATGTGCGAAAAAGGGTGGTAGTTGGCCTGTTGTATTGAACGCATCTAATGAAGTTGCGGTAGAACAATTTTTAGCGGGCAATATAAAGTTTACGGATATTCCAAAAATAATCAAGAAGGCATTGGATAAGAATCCGTATAAATCCACAAAAAATTTATCATTAAAAAAAGTCCAAGAGATACACGACTGGGCGTATAAAAATAGTAAGGAGAACATATGATATTATCGATTATCGGCGTGATATTCGCATTGGGTATAATAATTTTCGTCCACGAGCTAGGACACTTTATAGCTTGTCGACTTTTAGGTATTAGGGTTGAAGAATTTGCTTTAGGGTTCGGTAAAAAACTTTGGTACAAAAAAAAGGGTGATACAGAATATCAGTTAAGAGCGATTCCGTTTGGTGGATTTGTCAAACCTGCTGGCGAGTTTTTTCCCTCCGATAAACACAAATCTAAACCTGACGAGTTCTGTAGTCAAGCATGGTACAAAAAATTGATAATGGTTTTAAGCGGTTCAGCGATGAACTACATTCTTGCGTTTTTGATTTTCACATCATTAGTATTTTTTCTTGGAAAACCTGCAACCGATTTTCAAAATGCAACTACCAAAATAGGTGAGATTGCTATTGATTATCCAGCCGAAAAAGCTGGCATACAAGCTGGTGATACCATCTTGGCAGTGAACGGTCAATCCGTCGATAAATGGATTGAAATGGCAACGATGATTCACAAAAGTGAAGGCGATGTTAGTATCACATATCAGAGTAATGGCGATATAAAAAATGTATATATTGCTCCAAAAAAAGAAGGTCCAAATAAAATAATAGGTATTGCTCCACATTTTGTTTATGAGAAAGTCGGGTTGATTAGTTCGATAAAATCAGGAGCATTCCAATGCTATTTCTGGACATATTATTCGCTCAAAACTTTAGCGACAAAAATTTATAAAAAAGAAAAAGTTGATCTTGCCGGACCTGTTGGAATTGTCACGATGATAAGTAAAGCCGTGCATAAAGGGTTTGCAGATTATATCGCTTTCGTCGCGTTGATTTCTGTGGCGATTGGTATGTTCAATTTGTTCCCAATACCAATATTGGACGGCGGACACGCAGTATTCTTTTTGATAGAAGGTGTCCGACGAAAAAGAGTACCTGAAAAAGTCGTTGAAAAATCGAGTATGATAGGACTTGCTTTACTCATCGGACTATTACTATTTGCAACTTATAATGATATTGTGAGGATGAAAAAACCTGTCGATAAAAAAGCTGAAATAGAAGTGGTGGAAACTGGTAAATGAAAATTTAAATAATTCCTCCCTCTCCCTTGTTTTTAGGGAGAGGGTTGGGGTGAGGGTAAATGGTTTTTATGAGAACAGTCAAAGTCGGAAAATTTGTTTTAGGTGGAAATAATCCCGTTCGTGTCCAAAGTATGTGTAATACTGATACTCGCGATTTTTCGGCAACTATAAAACAAATCCAACAATTAGAAAAAATCGGTTGTGAGATTAATCGTATAGCAGTGCCAGATATGGAAGCCGCCCGAAAAATCGCACAGATAAAACAGTCGATAAAAAATCCGTTGGTTGCTGATATCCATTTTGATTATAAACTGGCTTTAGAAGCGGTCAAACAGGGTGTGGATAAGGTTAGAATTAATCCGGGTAATATTGGCGATGCTGATAAAGTCAAAGAAATTGTAAAAGCGTGTGCTGATAAAAATATCCCAATACGGATAGGTGTAAACGCTGGAAGTTTGAAAGCGATAAAAGATACTGATACAAATAGTTGGTCTAGCGAAAAATGGGCTGATGTGATGGTCCAAGAGGCGTTGGAAGAAGTCAATATTTTAGAACAATTAAATTTCAAAGATGTGTTGGTATCATTAAAAGCTGACGATTTACAAAGGACTGTTTTGGCATCAAGAAAATTTGCGGACGAGATGCCAGATATACCTCAACATATAGGTGTGACCGAAGCTGGAAGTTTTATCGCTGGGAGTGTAAAATCGGCGATAGCTCTTTCAGAGCTTTTGCGAAGCAAAATCGGTGCAACGATACGGGTATCGTTGACCGAATCGCCGATTTTACAAGTCCGAGTAGCGTTTGAAATTTTGAAAACATTGGGTTTGAGAGAATATGGTCCGAACATAGTATCATGTCCGACCTGTGGACGCTGTGAAGTTGACATTGCGAATGTAGTTAAGAAACTTGAGGACAAGATTTATAACGACCCAGAGCTATTGATAAAGTCCACTGGCAAAAAGATAGCGGTGATGGGTTGTATAGTGAATGGACCGGGCGAAGCGAAGGAAAGTGATTTTGGCATTGCTGGTGGTAAAGCCGAAGGAATATATTTTGAGAATGGCAAACAGGTCAAGAAACTATCGCAAAAAGAATGGATTAATACTATAATAAATAAAATAAAGGAATAAAGAATATGGCAAATAAACTTTCACAATATTATGCCCCCACATTAAAAGAAGCTCCAAAAGATGCTGATGTCTTATCAGCTAAATTGATGCTTCGGGCGGGGCTTATCAGAAAAACCGTGAGCGGTATCTACGAATGGTTACCACTCGGTATGCGAGTCTTTAGAAAAGTCGAAAATATCGTCAGACAAGAACTCGATAAAATCGGTGCTCAAG
>CAYPLD010000089.1:0-4424 GCA_964411485.1 uncultured Elusimicrobiaceae bacterium
TTAACAGAATTAACAGCAATATCTTTACGAATAAAATAAAGGATGAATAGTAGATAAACATTATTAGTTGAGAGATAAATCAACTTGTGTAAATTTGCAGAATATATGGTACAATATAGTTGTGGAGTTATCGTAAGATGATTCCTATCTGAAAATTAGAGAGAGTAAAATGGAAAAAAATAAATTGTATGTTGGAAACCTTTCATGGAATACAACAGAAAATGCATTGCAAGACGCTTTCGCAGAATGTGGCGAAGTGGTATCTGCAAAGATCATAACAGATCGTAATACAAACCGTTCTAAAGGCTTTGGTTTTGTTGAGATGGCTTCTGATGAAGCTGCCGAAAAAGCAATTGAACAATTCAATGGTAAAGAACTAGACGGTAGACAAATCAGAGTAAACTTAGCTAAACCTAAAGAGTAATTTTTAGTTTTATTTAAGAACATGATGAAAAAGCGGACATTTTTTAATGTCCGCTTTTTTGATTATAAACGAGATTTTCCACGGATCAACTTCAATTTGAAATCTAACATATTGTCGTCGCCACGTACAAAAACTCGTGGTATCGATTTTGTTTTATCCCAATTTGAAAAGTCCCACAAATTCTGTTTGACACTAAAATTAAAAACAAAACCAGCGTCTTCAACTATTTTTTTTATTTCTGGCTTGAACGCACCAGCTCCGTACGGATATGCAAAACAATTCATTTCAATTTCAAATGTTTTTTCTAAATTTTGTTTACTTTCAATAACTTGCTTTTTGATTTCCTTTGCATCTATCTCGGTAAGATTTTTGTGATCCATTGTATGAACACCAAACTCCACCAAACCACTGGATTTTAGGTTTTTGAGGGTGTCCAAATCCAACTTCTCTTCAGCGTTTATTCGACTGGAATTAATATCCCAATAGTTTTTCTTACCGATAGCATTGTAAACCAAAAACATATTGGATTTTATTTTGTTGATGATTAAAAATTCAATAGCCGATAGATTGTTTTTGTAGCCATCATCAAAAGTTATTATCACAGATTTTTCTGGTAATAATTTTTCGGTCAAATCTGAAAAACCTAAAAATGTGTAGCCTTTTTTTATCAAAAAATTTATTTGTGTCTCAAACTTTTTTTGGCTCACCCACAAACTTTTTCTATCTTTATGTGGAACTCTACCGATATTGTGATACATCAAAACAGCAATACCTTTTTGTTTTGGTCGCCACCAGTTCCACCTTGCACTAAAAGCCAAAGCGAAAATCATCAAGATTAAAATTTGTTCTGTCATTTTTTATTCTCTTTTTCGATTTGATAAAGTTTGCTGTATTTTACAAACCCATAACACGAGGATATTGTCGCCCAGATTAGACCCTTAACTCCATCTAAAATGCCAAGTTTCAAAATGTATAATTTCAAAAAATTTAACGGAAATGCGAATAATTTTAGAATGTTGAATTTTTTACCTTCATCATATGCCTTTTGTGCTGACAATGTAGTATATTCGTTAAATTTTTTGAAATACTCTTCCAAATTTGGATACGAATTATGGATTATTTTATTTTTCAATATTCCAACTTCTCCGTTCACTCGTATCCCTTCATGGATAAGTCCGCCACCAAATTTGCTAGCTGATTTTTTGAATAATCTAATATGTTTCTCACCAAGAAAACTACCGAATCGCATTTTCTTACCTAAAAATATGTTTTGGTATGGAATGTCAAAAGCGGAATATATAGTATTTGGAAAAATATTAGAAATTTCTTGCTTGAGTTCTGGAGTAATTTGTTCGTCTGGATCTAAATGGAGTATCCAATTATTTTTCGCCATATTTATAGCGTGATTCTTTTGATTAGCAAAACCATCAAACTTTCTTTGCTCTACCTTAACGCCAAATTGCTTGGCAATTTTGACAGTATCATCAGTAGAATTATTATCCACTAATACGATGTCATCAACTAGCCCTTTCACACTTGCCAAGCAATTTGGCAAGTCGTGTGCTTCATTTCTGGCTATCATAACCAATGATATAGCTGAAGTATTATTACCCATAATAATATTTTATAATACTATTATGAGGAAATTCAAACTGGATATTAAAAAATCGGCATTATTGGTTATAGATATGCAAAATTTTTTCTGCGAGAAAAAATCACATGCGTACATATCTGATACTCCAAAAATCACAAAAAACATCGACAAACTAATTTCGATTTACAAGAAAAACAAAAGACCTGTGATTTTTTCGAGCCATAAAAACACTAAACAGAACGCAAAAATTTTGGGCGATTGGTGGAATGATGTCATCACTTCAAAACACGATGCAGAAATACATAAAGAACTAGATACAAAAAATTCTACAATAATCAGCAAGACTCAATATGATACTTTTTATAACACTGACCTAAATAAAATCCTAAAAAAACAAAAAATAAAACATCTTTTGATAACAGGTGTAGCGACACATCTATGTGTAGAAACGACAACTAGATCAGCTTTTGTAAAAGGATATTTACCATTCGTCGCAAAAAACTGCACGGCAGATTTTGATATATCATTTCACAAATCCGCATTAAAAAATCTAGCCGATGGATTTGCAATTGTCAAAACTTGGGAGAAAATCATCAATGACAAATAAGGTAATAATTATCGGCGGAGGACCAGCTGGTGTCGCTTGTGCAATCGCGATAAAACATCTCGGTATCGAACCATTGATAATAGAAAAACATAAAATCGGTGGACTTATCAGAAACGCTAATTTAGTCGAGAATTATTCGCTTTTAGAAAAAAATATTACCGGCAAAATGCTTGCCAAAAAATTAGAACAAAAAATAAAAGATAGAAATATCAAAGTTGTTTATGATGAGGTGAAAAATATAAAGACAGGCAAAGAAATTTCAGTGAAAACTTCTCGCAAAACATACAAAACAGAATATCTTGTGATAGCAACTGGCACAAAGGCAAGCATTTTGCCGAAAATAAAAATAGATAAAAAAACTAGTCAAAAAATCTTTTACGAAATCGCTGATATTCCAAAACAAAACAAAAAAACTATCGCAATTATCGGTGCGGGCGATGTCGGTTTTGATTACGCTATAAATTTATCAAAAAACAATGAAATTTTGATATTGAATAAAGATTCAAAACCAAAATGTAATCTAACTTTATTGAAAAGAGTCAATGAAAATCAAAACATCGCACAACTAAAAAATGTTAAAATTAAGAATATATCGACGCAAGGCAAAAAAATCAAAATAGATACAAATAAAAAACCTTTGATTACGGATACAATCATTGTTGCAATTGGAAGAAAACCAAATTTAGATTTTGTCAAAAAAAATATACTAAAAAATAAAAAAATATTTGTAATAGGAGACACTGTGAACGATATTTACCGTCAAGTATCGATAACATCAGCCGACGGCGTAAAAACAGCGATGCACATTTTTGAAGATTATGAAAGTAAAACAAATAACAGGTAATAAAAATCTAGCCGAAGTTTTCATCGCAGAAACCGATAGCAAAAAACTCATAGAATTTGCATATTCAATGCATAATGATAATAAAAAAATCGTTTTGACATTATCAACTTTATACGGTTGTCCAGTCGCATGTAAATTTTGCGATGCCGGTGGTTATTTTGATGGAAAAGTGAGTAAAGAAAATATTTTTAAACAAATTTCCACAATTTTGAACCACAAATACGGAGATAAAAAAATAAATTTAGATGAATTCAAAGTCCAATTTGCTCGAATGGGTGAACCAACTTTTAACGAAAGTGTGTTGGAAGTTTTACAAGAATTTCCAAAAAAATATCACACCAAAAATTTTGTGCCATCGATTTCGACAATCGCACCGGAAGGATGTGATATTTTTTTGGAAAAGCTATTAGAAATAAAAAATAAATTTTACAGAAACACGATGCAAATGCAATTTTCAATTCATTCAACCGATGAAGAAAAAAGAAATTGGTTGATGCCGGTCAAGAAATGGAATTTTGCGAAAATTGCAGAATACGGTAACAGGTTTTTCGTAGAAGATGGTAAAAAAATCACATTAAATTTTGCATTGGCAGAAAATTCCGAGATAGATATTGAGAAACTCAAAAAACATTTTGATGTGAAAAAATTTCTTATAAAAATCACACCGATAAATCCGACAAATTCCGCACAAGAGAATAAAATAGGTTCGATAATAAAGTCGAACGAGGACAAATGTAAAATAATTGATGATTTGAAAAATGCGGGGTATAAAGTTATAGTTAGCGTTGGAAATATCGAGGAGAACGAGATAGGGAGTAATTGCGGACAATATCTTACGAACTATACAAAAAAGTCGAAAAATTCTATAATATAGGTGTGAGGTGTTGAGAAACTACTGATTTTGACAAAATTTTGATGATTTATTTTGATTTATGGTGGCTATAGCTCAGTTGGT
>CAYPLD010000090.1:0-4390 GCA_964411485.1 uncultured Elusimicrobiaceae bacterium
ATTATCCTGTCATTTGGATACCGTAACACCAGGTAAAAATATCAAACCAACTATTAAAAAAGATAGAATTGTCGCCGATGGCACCACAATTTTAGGTGCAGATTGTAAAGGTGGGATTGCTATCATAATGGAAATTTTGAAAATTCTAAAGGAGAATAAACTTCCGCATCCGCCGTTGGAAATTCTTTTGACAATCGCAGAAGAAGCTGGAATGTATGGTGCAAAAAATCTAAATAAAAAAGATATCAAAGCGAAAGAAGGTATGATTTTGGATAGCACAACTTGTGATACTGTCACAATCAAAGCACCTTCATCTTTTGAGTTTGAAGTTAAAATCATTGGTGTGGCCGCACATGCTGGAGTATGTCCTGAAAATGGTGTGTCAGCGATTGAAGTAGCAGCAAAAGCTATCAATATGATGAAGCTTGGCAGAATCGATAAAGAAACGACTGCAAATATGGGTGTTATCGAGGGTGGCAAAGCGATTAATATTGTCACACCTGAAGTTTTAATCAAAGGTGAAGCACGAAGTCATAGTGCATCAAAATTGAAAAAACAAGCCAAACATATTGAGGATTGTTTCAAAAAAGCAGTGGCACAATCTGGCAAGAAAGTTGATGGTAAAAAGATTAGTGCAAAATTGATTTTCAAAAAAGATGAAAAGTATCCTGATATGAAAATCCCTGCAACTGCGACAATTGTAAAAACGATTATAAAATCCGGTAAACAGGTTGGAATTAAAGTGAAACCATTAGTTGGTGGCGGTGGTTGTGATGGAAATGTTTTGAGTCATAAAGGTATTTTGACACCGAACCTCGGTTTTGGTGAAATGAACGCACATACGGTTAATGCCTATTTGGATTTCAAGCATTGGTATGGAGCTACAAGAATAACTTTGGCAACAATACTAAACTATAAAAAGTAGTTTTACTTCGTCTTTTTGGCGATAACATTGTCGTGGCCACCCTCAAATACTAAAAATGTATTATATGGGTGGCCACTTCGCGTTCTTGCACAAAAATACTCGTAAAATTCGCGAAGTTTAAATTTGAAGTTTGAATCTTAAAGTTGTATGAAACAACCCCAAGCCACGTGGCTTGGGGTTGTAATATAAATGAATTATTTACAAAAGAGTCCAAATTGGGTACAATATTTCCAAGTCAATTTACTTTTGGCAAAGAAATTTATAAATTGACTTGGAAAATTTTATCTTTTTTTAATTCTGGATGTGACTATCGTTATTTTAATTAACTCAATTTCTTAATAAATTTTTTGGCGTCAGTTCGAGTTCTTATCTTGCCTTCATACTCGGCAATTTTTAACGCTTCCAATATCTTGCCGACCTTGTTGGAAGGGGGGATTTTTAAATAATCCATAACTTCTTTGCCGTCTAATAATGGTTTTTTCAAAATCTGTTTTTTTGTATCGAAAAGTTTGCCCAAAAGTATCCCAACAAATTGCATGTGTCGTAATGTTTTACCGAAACTTCCATATTCTTTGCCAGCATCAACACTTATCATTGGCATATCCAACTTTTTAGAAATTCTTTTTATATCTTTTTCGGAAACATAACTCGCATAATCAGCCCAACATAAAATTAATAGTGGAAGTTCATACGGATTCAAATCTCTGAAAAATCTATACATTGCTTTATCAGTAATCGTTTCATTGGCAGCTAAATTACTTGGACGTAAATGTTCCTTGATTATTTTTGTGATTAATCTAACACTATTCTTACTGAACCTTAAATGTATCAAAAGATGCATCGATTTTTTAGCACCTTTTTCCTCGTGTAAGAAAAATCGTAATCGTCCGTTGATTTTTTTCGCAGTTGATGGTTTTTCTATATCGTGAAGTAATGCTGCAATTTTTAATAGCGAAAAATTTTCGCCGTCTTCTAAATATTTTTTGATTTTTGTTTTGTATTTTGGATATATGTCGGCGAAATTTTTCGCAAAGTAGTCTAATCCTTTTATAGTCAAAAGAGTATGCTCCAAAACGCCACCTTTACCATAATAAACTTCTGCACAACCACGCTGTGCTTGTAAATCTTTGAATAATGTCGTCAATAATTCGCTTTTGTCCATCAATTTCAAAATTTCATACGAGTTTGTATAAGACATCAACTTCACAAGTTCATCTTTGATTCTTTCTTGAGAACATCGATGTATCAACATCACATTTTCTTTCACTTTTTTTATCGCTGATAGTGAAATTTTGAAATCAAGTTCAGCAGAAATTCTAAAAAGTCGTAGCATTCGTAAAGGGTCGTCAACGAATGCGGTTTTGCAATTTAATGCGATAGTTTTATTTTTCAAATCCTTGAAAGCGGTTTTAGGTGCCAAAATATATTGTTTTTTTATATTAGAAATTGCAAAACCGCTATTTTTCTTAAAAGTGATTTTAGGTTTTTTCGATATTGGATATACAAAGGAATTGATAGTAAAATCTCGCCTTTTGATATCGTCTTCAATAGTTTCACCGATGGTTGCAGAAACATCAATTTGGATATTATATTTTTTACTCACTATTCGATAAGTAAGCATTTCCTCGTCTAAAACGAAGCAAGCGGCTTTAAGTGATTTAGCTATCAATTTTGATTGCTTAACCACATTTTCTTTAGGCATAGCAATATCGAGGTCGTAGGAAACTTTTTTGAGTAAAGAATTTCTCAACGAGCCACCGACCAGATATCCATCTGACGCGTACTTATATAATGCGGACATTAAAACATTCATACTTTTATTATATTATTTTGTACAATAAAATTGTTGATAATAAAAAACTATAGAAAGGAGAGATTATGTTAAACAGAACACCCTTCCCCCGAGTCTTTTGGATAGCCAACCTTATAGAAGTGCTTGAACGATTCTCTTATTACGGCATTTATATGGGATTTGGTATTTATATGGCTCATTTGGGTTATACTAAAGCTCAATTGGGTATAGTACAATCCATATTTCTTGCATTCTCGTATTTGATACCAGTTATATCAGGTTCATTAGCGGATAGATATGGTTTCAAGAAAATGTTGATAGTTGCATATCTTGCTTATTTACCAGCGATACTTCTTTTGATGTTCACAAAATCATTTTCTGGCATAGCATTGACTATGTTAGCAATTGGTTTGGCAGCGGGTATATTTAAGCCGTTGATTGCGTCCACGGTTCGAGCGGTCACTGATGGTTCGAATAAGACGCTTGGTTTCGGTATATTTTATGCTATGGTCAATGTTGGAGCATCATTTGGACCAGTCGTAATGGGTAAATTGAGAGCGATATCATGGGACACAGCATTTATGGCTGCAGCAGCAGGTATATTCTTGATGCTTTTAATCACGATATTTTTCTATAAAGAACCAAAACGAGATCTTAAAGCTGTACCAATTTCTCAAAAAATGAAAGAAATTTTAGTAGTGCTAGCAGATTATAAATTCAGTCTTTTTTTGGTACTTCTTGGTGTGTTTTTCTGGCTACCGTTTTGGGCATTTTTCAATATTGTTGCTATTTATATCGATACAGCTTTGAATACGGCAGCATTATATGAATTTGTCAGGACTATTGCTGGGACTCCAGTTGCTAATTTCTTGTCGAGAGTCGATGCAGATGGCACAAGACATTTGCTTGGTGAAACAATCGCACATACTGGTTATATCATTATGATACTTCAAATACCTGTATCGAAGATTATCGAAAAATGGCAAGCGATATCAGCGTTTTCTGTTGGACTTATCATAGCAACTTTTGGTTTGGTCGCGATAGGTTTCGCGTTGACATGTAATCCAGCATGGGTATTGTTCGGTATATTCTTATTTGCAGTCGGTGAGATGGCATCAAGTCCAAGAATACAGGAATACATCACATGGCTAGCTCCGAAAGAGAAAGCCGGATTATATATGGGTACGAACTTTTTATCGATATTTGTCGGTGCGACACTTTCTGGTATAACTTATACTTCATTGTATGGTTATTTGGAAAATATCGGCAAATTGGATTGGGTATGGTACATATTAGGTATCCATGTGGTACTTGGTGTTATAGCGATCAACTTCTATGTGAAGAAGTTTACAAACTTTAAGGAAGTTGAGGCGTAAAATTTCAAGGCTTTAGATTAGAATACAAATTACCCCTCGTTCGAAATATCGAACGAGGGGTTTTTCAAAATACTCGTAAAATTATCGTCATTGCGAGGAGCAAAGCGACGTGGCAATCTCATATTGTTAGTACATTTATTTGTTTATATTATTAACATATTTCGCGAAATATGTTAATAATATAAAATAGTTATGTTTTTTGTGTGGGGTATGCTGGTTTGATAATTTTGCTTGCTTGATTGTCTTCCTATACTTTATGAAAATAAGGAATATGAAACTAAACAAAAACTTTCTCCC
>CAYPLD010000091.1:0-4314 GCA_964411485.1 uncultured Elusimicrobiaceae bacterium
GTTTCTGCACTTGTGACGGGTCAAACCCGACATAGCTTAAATTATATCGACACAGCAATAGAAAAAGATGCTGATAACCCATTTTTACAATTCACAAAAGCGTGGATTTTATTCTCGGTAGGTAGATACGACAAAGCATTAAAAGCATTCGAAAATTTACTCTTCTTAACAGCAGATTTTGAATATATATCCTATGCGAAAGTAGGTGAAGGTTTAACTTACTACTACAAAGGTAATAAAGATAAAGCAAGAGAAATTTTCGAATACCTTTACACAACAAATCCATATTTAATATCTTTTTCCGCGTATATGATAAGCAAAATAAACTTCGAAAAAAGAAAATATCAGCCAAGTTTGACATTACTTCAACAATCTTTGGATCACGACAATAAAAATTATAAATCGTTAGAACTTCTTGCTGAAGTTTATGAAAAAAACATGCAAACCATAGCCAGCTGGCAGGCGTACGCAACGCTATATGGTCTAGACACTAAAAACACAATATTGAGAGACAAAATGACGAAATTGGCTAAAGATTTTGCTCGTCCGGAAATAGAATATCTTTATTATATGCGAATTAATGCTCCACTTGAGAAAAGTTTTGATACGATAGAATCCGAAAAAGTAAAAGTAGGTCTTTACACCGGAAAAAACAAAGAGCTTAACACGTTAAAATCTTTAGAAATAATGGCAAGCTCTAAATACATAATAAAAAACGAAAAAATGGGTAATGTGCTAGCAGGAAACGCCAATCAATTAAAAACCATTACATTTGATGAAGAAAGTAAAGCATTAAATATCAAAAACAAATGGGGGAATAAAGAATTTTTGGCAAACAAACCTTTTTGGATAATGCCAGAAAAACAAGGTGCGACCGTACTCATAAAAAATGTCAGACCTATAAATATTCTGGGAGCAGATTATAGTGATAAAGAAATAAAAGGGAATGTTTTGGTCATACCAACAAAAGAAGGTGCACAGATAGTAGCAGAGATGAATCTCGAGGATTATATACCATCTGTTTTGCTAAACTCCGCTAAAAATATTAAAGATAAGGAAGTTCTAAAAGCACTTGCAATTGTAATTCGTTCTAATGTGATGGCAAAAAATAATCAAAATAAAAATGAATATTTCACTTTAACAGATAACGAATCTTTTGGTGTTTACGGTGGAGTCAATAAAGAAAATTTAGATGTCAAAGAGGCAGTCAAAGAAACTAAAGATATATATCTAACCGAAGATGACAAAATCACAAATGTAGACTTTTATAATTCCTGCGGAATATTAACAGAGGATGGAATAAGAAACACCAGACAAGAAATAAATTTTGAATATTCTTATTCTAATGTTTTGAAATATTTAATATCTAATCCACCGAAAGACTTATTTTCTGCACCGAAAGATCCAACGAAATGGTCTGCTGTGAAATGGATATATCTTTTTGATACACAACAAATATTTATGCGTCTTCAATATAATTATGAATATGCCAAAGAACTTCTGAGTATAGAAATATCGCAAAGAAGTGAGGGTGGAAGGGTAGAGTCAATTAAGTATCAAGTTAAGGATTCTAAAAAACAAATAAAAATAATAGAAATTACAGATATAGAGGAAAATTTATTTATCTTAGGTACTGGTTCAATAAGATCTAACTTATTTACGATAATACCTATACATAGGTTGGGTAAATTTAGCGATATTTTAATAATCGGATATGATACAGGACTTGGTAAAGGTTTATGTGTAGCAGGTGCAACAGGATTAGCAAAAGAAGGTAAAAATTATGAAGAACTGCTTGAATATTATTTGCCGAATTATGTCATAACAAATCCTAATAAACAAGAAACTAAAACTATAGAAAGTGTTCCCAAACAAAAACCTAAAAAAGAAAAGAAAAAGAAATTCTTTTTATTCTAAAAACATCAAATGCCAAAAATAAAAATACTATATATAATTACAAAACTGGAGCTCGGCGGAGCTCAAAAACTCGTTTTGTATTCTAATGATAATCTCGATAAAGCGAAATTTGACAGCACTATTTGTAGTGGTAAAGGTGGAATTTTAGACGATAAGTCGGGGGAGAATATAGTTTTTGCTAAACATTTAATTCGTCAAATTTCGCCTATAAAAGACGTTTTAGCAGTGTTTGAACTTGGTAGGATTATCAAGCGAATCAATCCTGATATAGTCCATACAAATTCTAGCAAAGCTGGGATACTTGGACGAATAGCTTGTAGAATGTACGCTAAAAAAACAAAAGTGGTTCACACATTTCATGGTTTTGGTTTTAATAGCGAACAATTTTTTCCAATCCGATTTTTTTATATATTGTTAGAAAAATTGTTCGCACATTTCGCAGACACATTAATTTTCGTATCAAAAGATAATATGGATACTGCGACAAAATATAAGATTGGTGAAAAAAGTAAATATAAATTAATCCGAATTGGCATAGAATTTGAAAATGTCAAAACAGATAAAAATAAAAAGCTAAAAGAACTTGGCATCGATAGTAGTGCGAAAATTATAACAAGCATAGGAAACTTCAAACTTCAGAAAAATCCATTGGATTTTGTCAGAGTAGCAAATGAAATTATAAAAAAACATTCAAACACATATTTCTTATTTATCGGCGACGGAGAGTTGAGAAAAAGAACTGAAAAACTTATCAAACATTTTGACATCAGTAAAAATTGTAAATTATTGGGCTGGCGAAAAGACACCACAGAAATTTTATCCATTTCTGATTTATACATTATGACATCACTTTGGGAAGGTCTACCTTTGACATTAGTTGAAGCGTTCAGACAAAATTTACCAGCAGTTTGTTATGCCACCGATGGCGTCAATGATATTCTCAAAACTGGACACAATGGATTTTTGGTAGAGCAACGAAATTTCAAACAATCAGCACGTTATATTAATAGATTATTGGAGGATATGGATTTATACGAACATCTAAAAAGCAATGTCGAAGGTATGAATTTAGATGAATTCAAAATCGAAAATATGCTTAAACGAACAGAACTGCTTTATCTAGATTTGATAAAATATAAAAAATAGGAGAAAATTTTATGGATTATACACAAAACGAAATTCAAAAAGAAATAGTAGCAACTGCCAGAGAAGTGGCTGAAAACGTCTTAAAGCCAATCAGAGCCGAAGCAGACGCAAAAGAAGAGTTCTCACAAGAAGTTGTCGATGCATATCGAAAAGCCGGTCTGTTCGGACTATGGATTCCAGAGGAATATGGCGGTCTAGGTGGGGGAATAACCGATTTATGTCTAGCGATTGAAGAATTATCAAAAGTCTGTGGCGGATTGGCATTAGCACCAGCAACCTCAGCTTTAGGCGGTATGCCGATGTTAATGTGGGCAACCAAAGAACAAAGAGAACGATGGGTGCCGGGATTGGCATCAGGTGAAAATCTATGGGCATTCGCTTTGACCGAAGCCGAAGCCGGCAGTGATGCGACCGCATTAAAAACCACGGCTACAAAATCAGCTGACGGCAAACATTACGTGGTTAATGGCTCAAAACATTTCATATCGACGGGTAAAGAGGCGGATTTTTATACGGTCGCTGTGACAACAAACCCTGACCGAGGTGCAAGGGGTATAACTTTACTTATTATCGAAAAAGGTATGGACGGGTTCACATTTGGCAAGAAAGAGGAAAAAATGGGGATTCGAGCAAATCCAACTTATGAATTGAATTTTGAGAATGTCAAAGTGCCGGTTGAGAATATGTTGGGACGAGAAGGTCAGGGTTTGTTGATAGTACAAGAAACTTTTGATTATTGTCGACCGGGCGTTGCGTCGCAGGCATTGGGTATCGCTGAAGGTGCGTTGGACGAAACTATTCCGTATTTGAGAACTCGGAAGCAGTTTGATCAACCTGTATCGAGTTTCCAAGCGATTCAACATAAGATAGCTGATTTATGTACCAAAGTTGAGGCAGGTAAAGCGTTGGTATATTCAATCACACATCGAATGGATAAGGAGTTGATACCGGCAATGAGTAATGCTGTTAAGAACGGGACGACAGCACATGACGAGTTGAAGAAATTGAAAGGTCCGAGATGGACGAAATATGGTGGGATGTCGAAATTATTTTGCAGTGAAACGGCGAAAGAAGTGGCTGATGCATGTATTGATTTATGTGGTGGGATTGCCTTTATGAAGGATTTCCCAGTTGAGAAATATTTACGCGACGCAAAGATAACTCAGATATATGAAGGAACGAATTTGATACAGCGAAACGAAATCGCGGCGTCAGTTATTAAGGAATATGCCGGAAAGGACAAAAAATAAA
>CAYPLD010000092.1:0-4255 GCA_964411485.1 uncultured Elusimicrobiaceae bacterium
TACGTCGATATGCAAAAAGGTGCAATCGCGATGCACTATAAACATTATCCCGCCGCCGCCAACTTTTTTGCGAAAGGTGTTATAAAAAATCCGAAAGAATCTATGGCATACGTTTATCTCGGCGGTGCACTTTATTGGATGGGTCAGGTGGATCAAGCTATGGCTGAATTTCGTCAGGCACTTAAATTAGACCCAAAGAACGCGTCGGCGTATCAGCTTATGGGCATCGCATATGCGTGGAAGGGTGATATGGATAATGCACTCACAAGTTTTTTATTGGCAGAAAAATACGCACCCAAAAAAGCTGATAATCTGATGGATATTGGTTCGGTATATCTCGCTAAACAAAACTACACAAAGGCGTTAGATTATTTCAGAAAAGCGATACAAGAAAATAAATATGAACCATTGTTTAGATATCAAGTCGCCACACTTTATGAGCTTATGGGTCGAGATAAACAAGCAGAACAACAATTCAAAAAATCGATTTCACTTTTCCGACATTATCAAGACGCGGCACTTTCTTTGGCCGTGTTGTATGAGAAAATGAACGATATTAAAAATGCAGAAAAGTATTATAAAAAATCTATCAGATTAAAGCCGGGCGATAGCATTGCAAGATTGAGATATGCAAATTTATTGCTTGATAATAATCAAACAGAACAGCTCAAAGAAATTTTACAACCGGCTTTTTATCTATCGCCTAACGACGATAATGGACTCAAATTAAGCTTTGCATACTCGGGTGGTAAAGCGAAAAACAATCGGCAAAATCAAATTGATCGGCTCAAGAAAAGCATCTCAAAAATCCCTGCTGATTCAAACATTTCAATTGACACAGAAATCGTTTTATATCCGAAATTGGATATCACAAAAGCTGAAAAAAAAGAAATTGAAACTGAAAAATCAAAGGATAATAATTTTCAAAAAGCGTATAAAGAAAAACAACAAAGTAGTGTCGAACAATCTTATTCAATCAAAAGACAATTCTTTGTGCCAGCTAATTTGCCAGAAAAAATGCGAGATCAACAAATAGAAAATGTGTTGTCAGAAATTGATACAGCGTTGAAGGAAACTGAAGCATTTAAGGATAGTCATATTTCGATATCGGTTGGATCTTCGAAAGTTGGAGGTGGTCTTGACGGGAAAGGTTCGGGTGAAACTTCGAATAATAGTACGACTCCGAAATATAGTGTGAAAGGTGGAAAAGCGGCGTATAATCCGCGGGTCGTGGGTAATGAGCTTGGACTTTGGGTGATGGGGAAAGGTTGGCTCAAATTTGCATATGATGTTGTGTATGATATCGAGGAAAAAACATTGGAAAATCCAACAGCTGAAAATTATCTTGTACTTGGTTTATGCTATCTAGTTTTGGGGGAAGGGCAAGGTGCGTTCGAAAGTTTTTCGATGGCGATAAAGAAGGGTTCAAAAATTGAAGGATATCTTGGAGCAGGAGCTTCACAGGTTATATTGGGTGATGAAAAGTTAGCGATACAATTTTATAAAAAAGTCTTAAAATTAGATAGTAAAAATAAAGTGGCGGTTAAAAATTTGGAATGGTTAGAAAGATAACAAAGTACGGTCAGCATTTTTTGGCAGATAAAAATGTGGCTGAAAAAATAGTATCTGCTGTTAAAGAGAATTTTGCGGGCGAACTAATTGAAATAGGACCGGGTAAAGGTTTTTTGACTTTTAGTTTGATAGATGCTGGGTTCAAAGATTTTAGCGTTGTTGAAATCGATGAAAAGATGGTGAGTTTTCTATCAAAAAACCTGCCAAAAAATGCTGATATAAAAATAGTGCATAAAAATTTTCTAGATTATATTGCAGATGGTAAAAGAATCACATTTGCGGGCAATTTACCATATATAACGGCCTCGAAAATAATACATAAGGCGATAAATCTAGAAAATTTTTATGCTGGAGTGTTTATGGTTCAGCGGGAACAAGCGACAAGGTTTAAGGCACAGGTGGGGGAGAAAGAATATGGTCCGTTGGCTATTTTGACCCAGCTGAAAGCTAATATAAAAAGCGTGTGTCGGGTTGCGAAGGGTAGTTTTAGTCCACCTCCTAAAGTTGAGAGCGAGGTTTTACTTTTAACAAGGCGTGACGACGCAGAAAATTTGTTTTCTGATAAATCACAGCAAAACGAGTTTGAATTTTTTATAAAACAAATTTTCTGCTATAAACGAAAAACGATATTGAATGTTTTGGCACAAGTATTGAAGAAAAACAAAACTGAAGTTTCGCAAATTCTTTCAGAAACAAAAATTGCTGAAGACTTACGCCCTCAGCAATTATCGATATCAAATTATCTAAAACTATTTACTCGTATTTTGTTATCACAGCACAAATGAATGCGAACTTTTTGAATTTTGATGCATTCCTAAATTGATGTTTTTCACCCGATGGCACAACTGCAAAATCGCCTTCATTAAATTCGTTCTCATTACCTTCTGCATCGACGATATATCCATTACCTTTTATTGCATAATTTACATGTTCAAATTCATGTGTATGATAAGGAGTATGTCCATTTCCAGCGAGTGTGAAAATTCTGAAAGAGAAATTTGGAGCTCCATCTTTTGAGCCAATCATCAATTGTTTCTTGACGTTTTTTACGCCTTCCATTTCTATATTTGTTTTTTCAATATCGCTTTGTTTAACTATTTTCATATTAGTTCACCTTTTTTTATTATAGTTTTGACCAAATTTGTGCCGAAATGATATGCTATTTTCCATGGATTATCAATATCCAAAATTATTATGTCGGCTTGCTTGCTTTTTTCGAGCGAACCGATTTTATCCGCTCGATTAATCGCATAAGCACTATTTAATGTTGCTGATGTGATTGCTTCTTCGATTGTCATTTTCATTTTTTTGCAAGCCAATGCGATTATGAACTGCATATTGAAACTTGGACATGATCCCGGATTGAAATCAGTCGCAAGTGCCACTGGCACGTTGAGTTTGAGCATTTTTCGAGCGTCAGCATATTTGTGTGTATCCAAATAGTAAACGACGCCGGGCATCAATACCGCACAGGTCTTGTTCTTTGCCATTGTCTTCAGCTGACTGTCCGAAATGTGTTCTAAATGATCGATTGACACAGCTCCTAAATCGCTGGCAAAACCGCTGGCTTTTAGATCATTGAATTGTCCAGCATGGATTTTTATTTTATAGCCAGCGGTTTTGCCAGCTGATAAAATCTTTTTTGTTTCTGCCAAAGTATAAGCATTTTCTTCGGTGAAAATATCGATAAATTCTGCTAAATCTTTAAAATCTGTCAAAGCGATTGTACAAAGCCAATCAATATAATCTTCACGAGCTATATCTTTTGGTAGAATATGTGCACCTAAAAAAGTCGGGACGATATCTAGTTTTGAATTTTTATTTAATGCATTTATCACACCGAGCATTTTCTTTTCTGTTTCAGGTTCAAGGCCATAGCCAGTTTTTATTTCGGCTGTTGTTGTGCCGTGAGCCAACATTAGATTTAATCTTTTCATTGCCGATACTTCAAGTTCATAACTTGTTTCTTCGCGTGTTTTTTCGACGGTACTATGGATACCACCACCATCTTTCAAAATCTTTAGATATGGCACACCTGCGATTGTTTTTGCCATTTCGTCTTCACGGCTACCACCGAAAACGAGATGGGTATGACAATCCACAAAACCGGGCATTATTATGCCACCTTTCGCATCGATAGTTTGTTCGGTTACATATTTTTTTGTAAGTTTTTCTGTTGTGCCGACTTCAAGGATTTTTTGTTCATGAATTGCGACTGCACCGTTTTTGATTTGTTTCAAAATACTGGCATCTTTACCCGTCTTTGCAGTTTTGCCGAGGGGGGTAATTAGTAGTGAAGAATTTATAATCAGTGAATCTATTTTCATAAAACTTCTATTTTCCTGATTTTTTTCTATTATCGTCTTTACATAACATTTGACAATTTTTGGAAATTGTTTTTCCACCCTCATGCCAAGGAGTTATGTGGTCAGCTTCCATTTCATTTAATTCAAAATGTTCCTTACATTTAGGACAAATTCCATCTTGTTTTTCATACACCTCTCTTTTCTGCTTATCAGTAAAAGAACGAATACTTAAATATTTTTCTTTTCTAGTCAAAATATAAGGATAGATTCCTGCTTTTTTGGTTACATCTTCATCTTCCATTAATTTAGATATTTCTTGTTCAAGTTTTTCTGAATCAAATTTTTTATCCTTAAATTCATTATATAGAGGTCCCCAT
>CAYPLD010000093.1:0-4247 GCA_964411485.1 uncultured Elusimicrobiaceae bacterium
CTTTTTTTACATCATTTTTAAATTCTTTGTTTCCAGAAATTAGTGTTAAATTATAAGGCACTGCCTTAAATTCATGATTTTTATCTCTAGCGATTACATTTAGGAATAAGTCCATACTCATTTTATTTGTATATACTTTATCATCTTTATACGGATTGATATCAAAAAGCCCTGCTGCTTCATAAAAACCATCAGCAATATGCGTAATTAATGCAACTCTATATGTTTTTTTTACATCAAGGTTTTTGCCATTAATTATTGCAGACATAAATTCAAAATTCCCTGCGTCATATTGTGCTTTAAGTTCTTGTGAATAAGAGAACAGAGAATATAATCCTTTATCATCATCTAAAATCTGATTTTTAAGAATATGTTTTAAAACATTACCTGGCATATCTATTACCACAACATATTCATTATATGGAAAAAGTTGAGCAATCGCTCTTCCAGTTAAATCACCTGCATCCAAGTTTCTTCTTACCGCGTTTAATTGAAAGATAGAGAAATCGGTTTTTTCACCAAAATCTTCTGTAACAAATCTTTGCATTTCTTGTGCAACAATATCTGCTATAGGAGATCCTAGTGACTCTGTTCCTCTTATAGGGAATTTTGTCAAAGCTTTTGGTAAATTACCTTTTACTTTTGTAAGACCTGGTGCCATTTTATTATCAACAAATTCCTTTATTTCCTTATCTTCTTTTATACCTGGAGAATTTAATACAATAAGTTTTACATCAATATTTTCTATTTTATTCTCCTTTTCATTAAAGTCTATAGTAATGGCAGAGACAGTTTTCAATTTTGAACCACTTTCAACAAATAGGGGACCATCTTCATATCCTTCAATTTTTAATTCTCCTTGTTTGTGACCATGTCCACCTAATATAAGATCAATTTTTTTGAAAGATTCGTTATTAAAAACCTCTTTTGTGAGAGATGTCTTTTTTTTCTTGTCTACGACAGAATCATGATTTATAGAAACAATCACCTGAACCCCTTCTTGTTCCATTGCTTTTATTATCGGTTCTATAACTTCAAGAGTCATTCCTTCTTTTGCTCTATCTGATTTTATTCTCACCTTTTTAGTTCCAGGACCACTTTTTCCAAACCCCATAACTCCAACTTTTATTCCATCCATGGTAAATATGTGATAATCCTTCACTTTTTCAGGAAGATTTAGCATATTAGCAACCAAAACTTGACCATTAAATAAATTTATTGCTTCAAATAAATTTTTTTCACCAAGATCAAACTCATGGTTTCCGATAGTTATTGCATCATAACCAATTTTATTCATTATATCTATACTATTTCTGCCAAGCGACATATTAGCTTCGTAATTTCCATTAGCCCAATCTCCTGAACTAAACAATAAATAATTACTTGGTCCGTTTTTTATGACATTAGTAAGTCTTGCAAAACCACCTTTTCCATTTTCGTCAAAATAATATCCGTGGCTATCGCTTGTATGATATATAGTAAAACTTTGTGCATAAATACAAATACTTGCGAGGGTTATTGTCAATAAAGTTAAAATTATATTTTTCATCAATTTGTTTAATATTTTCATTTTTTCCTCCTTTAAAATTGTTTGTGCTTTGGAATACACATATATTTTACTCTGATTTCAGTTTTAGTACAAGACCTAAAAGTACTAATTGGATATAGTAAAGACTTTCTGTTTATCTAGCAAATTGCAAAAAAACTATTTTTTATAGAGTTTTGCACTAAAAATACGAGAAAATGCGTATTTTAGCCAAAAAAACCTGCAAAAACCCATAAAAAATGGTTTTTTTGCAATAAAATTTGCTTAAAAACTGCAAAACTGATAGTATATTTATGCGAAACCAATTTTATATGAGGATAAAACAATGAAAAAAGTATATGAACCACCGAAAGAAATATTCGGAAAATATCTATTTGATAGAAAAGCGATGCGTAAATTTCTACCGCACGACATATACAAAAAATATGTACATGCTATGGAGAACGGTAGTAAGCTAGATGAAAGCATAGCAGATTTTATGGCAAATGCGATGAAGGAATGGGCTATTTCAAAAGGTGCGACACATTATACACATTGGTTCATGCCAAGGACAGAATCCATCGCAGAAAAGCATATGGCATTTTTGACTACCGACGCAGATGGTTCAAGCATAGAATCTTTTCGTGGCGAAGAATTAATCAAGGGTGAACCTGACGCATCATCATTTCCATCTGGGGGGATTCGTTCGACATTTGAAGCACGTGGTTATAGTGCATGGGATCCGACCAGTCCGGCGTTCATAATAAAAAGTAAAAAAGGAGGAACACTTTGTATTCCGTCGGTATTTATTTCGCTTGACGGTGCTTCGCTTGATATGAAAACTCCGCTGATAAAATCAATAAATTCTATACAAACTAGTGCGATGAAATTGTTAAAGAAATTTGGAAACAGAACCGTAAAATCAGTTGATATAACAATCGGAGCGGAACAAGAATATTTTTTAATCGACGAAGAAAAAGCTAAAAAACGTCCGGATATAACGCTTTGTGGTAGAACACTTATTGGAGAACCTTCGCCACGTGAACAAACGGTCGAGGCACATTATTTTGGAGCAATTACTCCAAGGGCATTAAATTTTATGGAAGATGTTGAACGTGATATGTACAAAATCGGACAAGTTTTAATAACCAGACATAATGAAGTTGCACCTTGTCAGTTTGAGTTTGCACCTTATGTTACTGAAGGTAATTTGGGTTGCGATATGAACCATGCTTTGATGGAAAGTATGCGTAAACTTTCTATCAAACACAAAATGAAACTACTTCTTCATGAAAAGCCTTTTGCGGGAATAAACGGAAGTGGTAAACATTTGAATTTTTCTTTACAAGATAGTGACGGCAAAAATTTATTAAAACCATCTTCTAACAGAACAAGGAACATACAATTTTTGACATTTTTATCTGGGTTTTTGTTGGGTGTAGCAAAACATGACACTTTGTTGAGAGCATGTATAGCATCACCGGGAAACATGCATCGACTTGGTGGATTTGAAGCTCCACCGGCGATTATGAGCGTATATTTAGGTGAGTTGTTATCAAATATTTTGGATAATATTGGTAAGAATCCTGTTACGAAAGCAAACAAAAAATCTTTTATAGATCTTGGACTTCACCAAATACCAAATGTTCAAAAAGAGGATTCTGATAGGAATAGAACATCGCCGCTTGCTTTTACAGGGAATAAATTTGAGTTTCGTGCGGTTGGATCTTCTCAATCTTTAGCTGGACCATTAACGGCGATTGTTGCGGTTTGGTCTTGGGGTATAGAAGAAATTACAAAAATTATTGATACAAAAATGGACGCTACTGGTGGTGATATAGAAAGATCAGCATTAGAAGCGATAAGTTATGTTGCGAAGGAGAGTGAGAATGTACGGTTCGAGGGAAATTCTTATTCAGAAGAGTGGCCTGAACTAGCAAAAAAACGAAAACTTCCAATCGCTACAACCACTTTTGACGCGTTGGAATTTTTGATTAAGAAAGAGAATAAAAAATTATTTTCCAGTTTGAATATCATGAACGAAAAAGAAGTTGAGGCATTTCATGAGATACGAATGGAACAATATGTATCAGCAGTTGATGTTGAACTTGCAGTTTTGAAACGAATGGTATGGGAAGGTGTGTTGCCTGCAATTTCAAAGCAGTTGATATTGGAATCTGATTCTTTCAAAGGTTTAGGTGATTCATTTTCATCTTGTTGGAAAAAGCACATAAAATCTTTAGCAAAAATAAAAGATAGTTTGTTTATAGAACTTGAAAATTTAGAAGAGGTCAAAGCCCGATATCGAGCTAGTGAATTAATCAAGAAGGCAGAAATAATAACAAAAGAAGTATTGCCGTTGATGGATAGAATTCGAGTTTTATGTGATAGTGCGGAACGAGTTATTGCCGAGGATATATGGCCATATCCAAAATACAAAGATTTATTAACGATGGATTAATTTTATAACAAAAATAAACATAAAACACACAGTGTGTGTTGACATTATTGCCTTCGGCTTGTGTAATGTTGTTTTTCATTCTAAAAGGCAGGTTAATATTTAATACAAAATAAATTAAGTAAAAAAATAATATATTTTTTTAGTGGAAGTGTGGAATATATTTACGAACTCGGAGGTGACGAGATTCTTAAAATATATTCCGCACTTCCACTGGCTAGGGCTAGAGAAAGAGGCCACCCCAAAAGGGGTGGCCTCTTAAAA
>CAYPLD010000094.1:0-242 GCA_964411485.1 uncultured Elusimicrobiaceae bacterium
CTTATCATCTAATTGATTGAACAGGGGACTTAAAAATTCATCAGCCCATGACGGAGATAGTGTTAATACGCCAGAAAAATCTATTTCTAGCTCTTCGTCTTTAGAAAACTCACGCAAGGTTGGCTGAAATGCCTTAAAGGCCTCGCTACCCAATTGTCGCGATATTAGCGTCTCACCAAATTTTACTAATTGTAATTTCATATGTTTTTTATTTATAATTAAAACTCTATTTTCGCCAAACA
>CAYPLD010000094.1:252-4096 GCA_964411485.1 uncultured Elusimicrobiaceae bacterium
GTGCTGACCACGCGTAACACGAAAGGTTTTGTCCGAACCTATCATTCGCACTTCAGCGTCACCGCTGGTATAAAATAAATCAATTGGCTGTTCAGTAACAACTTCACGAACAAGCTTGAGTCCATTTCCACGCTTCTCAGGTGCCCTACCAGAGATAAATTCTGTAAATGCAACTTTCACTGCCTCTGCATGGCTAGAAAGTTGTGGACGAACCTGGCGCAATGTTTCTAAAATACCCAATCCTCGATCGGCAAGTACAATAATTCGCTTTTCTAGATCATATCCAAAGAAGATCCCAGCAGTATCCGGCCACTTTCCTAGATTATGAGCAAATGAATTATCACCAATTTCTCCAGCAACTAAAACAATCAAGGAATATAATTTTTCAAACCCCGGCTTTTTCATAAGCAGATGTTCCATTTTTGTTAATCTTGCGTTAAAAATTGAGCTCGTTGCACAATGAAATGTGCCTGGAAATTCAATGCCATCTTGAATCCACTCAGAGGCAAATTTCATCAGTTCGCTCGCGAAAATTTCCAATTCTTTTTCACGATAATACCGATGGGTACCACCCTCTTTTTTGATGGCAACTAATTTGCCACTTTTATCCCAGCGACGCAAAGTACCAAGCGAAACACCTAAAATTTCAGCCGCTTGCGCTATCGTTAATAATTTTTCTTCCATAGACACATATTATCATAAACCCTAAAACTACACAAGTACACCACAAAACTATACAAAAATATATCAATCTATCTATAAAGAGGGCTAAATTGCCTATTTTCTCACCCTATTCTGTTTGTTAAGCTTATCTTTCCGCATAATTAATTTTTGTTTAATAAGTTTTTTAACTTATACACACTTATACATTAAACTTCCAACTAAGAATTAATTTAGATAGAGGTTTAACTATGTCCTCAAGTTTTTCGTATTCAATTATTTTATCAGTCACCCCAGTTATAGTCTCTTTAACAAAAGTCCCTTTCTTTGTAATCAGTACTATTTTCTTATTTAAAGCATAAGCAATTCCCAACTCCACCATACAACCATGCCCTGGACCATCGTAATTAATTAACAAAGCATCACACTTAATAATTTCTTCTTTAGCTTTTTGCATCAATTCATGTGCATCGTGAAAAATTTTTTGATAATTTTCTATATCGCGGATAAAACAAAAATCCTCAAAACCTGACTTTTTAACAAGAGAACATATATTTTCTATATATTTTTTGTTATCCGCTCCTTTAAAATGCGCTGTAATATACATTTTCATGATGATTTTATTAAACTATTTTTTAAAGACAATGGCTTTTGGTGCTCCTTGAATAACTTTAACTAACAAATCCAGAGCTTTTTCAACCATCTTTACCTCACATGTAATTTGATTACGTGGCTTCGTAAAATGAAAAGTGTTTCTTATGCTATTAATTTTAAGAATTTCCTCAGCAAATTTTTCCTTCATAAGACCATTTGTTTTTATAAAAGTAATCAACTCTGTAAATCCTATTTTTTCATTAGGTTTATCTAATTCTTTTTGTATTGCGATAACTACAGAGCTGTTAGGTTCTTCTGAATGTCTGATTTCACTAGAAACTGCTTCTGTATACTTATAATCGATATATGTTATTTTTTCACCACGCTTTTCTAAGACATAAAGCATAATTGCTTCAATTATAGCAATCACATACAAAATGATTACACGATATGTTTCTTCTTGATAAAGTTCACTTTCGCTGTTATTGGCCTGGTCAAAAATAATATAAATATATTGAACAGCATCTTCTATCGTTTTTCTCAACTCTTTATCTTTAATAAAATCAAGTTTTCCGTCCATATTTATTTAGTTTTTTTTCTTGTCATTTGAAGTAATTTAGACAAAGAAGGAGCTCCACTTTCTTTTAAAAGGGTATGTAATTTTGCATCAGAACGACGCCCTAAATCAACCTTATATTTTTTTTCTATAGTTCTAACAAGAGTATCTCCTCGTTTTTTTCTTATAATTTTAGTCATACATGTATTATATCTTATTTTAAAAATTTTACATAATCAGGTCATAATCTATACCCTTGAATTTTCACGAGCAACCTTGGGTTGGAACTATAGCTGATTAAATCCTGCAAAATTATTGCAGCTCTTTTCTGAAATGGCTCAAATGCTATTTCATAAAATCGTTGCGGAGAGTGAGGGATTCGACCCGCAGTTACTAACCTTTTTACTTCGCTCCGCTCGCAAAAAGCTAAGTACTGCTGGTCGCGGCTCAAAAAAGCCCGTTTAGGGCTTTTCCTATCACCGTTCGAATCCAATCTCATTCTTTGCAAATTAAAAAATAAAAATAGCAAAAGTTATTTTATTTTTCAATTGCGGAGAGTGAGGGATTCGAACCCTCGGTACGGTTGCCCGTACAACACCTTAGCAGGGTGCCCCATTCGACCGCTCTGGCAACTCTCCATTTTTTATTTAATTTTCAATAAAAATTTCACTCTTTCTCTCCCCTTACCACTTTTTAAAATATATACCACTCCCCGCCCAAGGCGGATCAGCCTTGGGCTGATGCCAACTCTCCTTCCTCATTAAAATATCATATTTTGGGTTTTTTATCTATGCTGATATAATTAAAATTAGGAGAATTAAAAAAATTCAAAACAACTTAGTATATGAAAGACACACAAATCATAAAAAACATAATAAAAGAACTGAAAGAGCTAAACAAAGACCCAAAAAATCTTAAAGATTATTCTCGCTTTCATAAAGACAGCAAAAAGAGAATTAGTTTAACAACTCCCATAGTCAGAAGATTGGCTAGAAATTATTTTCCAAAAGATTTAAAAAAGAAAGAAATTTTTTTACTTTGCGAAAAAATATTAGAATCAAAAATAAGAGAAAAAACAACCATAGCATTTCAGTGGATGTATAGATTGGAAAAGGTGTATGAAGCATCTGATTTTATATTTTTTGAAAAAATATTAAAAAAATATGTGACTTCATGGGGAAAATGCGATGATTTTTGCACTCATGCGGTGGGTTCTTTGATACATCAATATCCAGAACTGCTTCCCAAAGTATTTAAATGGACAAATTCAAAAAATAGATGGTTTAAAAGAGCTTCAGCTGTCATTTTTGTCTATCATGCTCACAGAAAAGATAAAAAAACCTTAAAAAATGTTTTTCAAACAGCAGAAAAATTACTTTTAGATGAAGATGATTTAGTACAGAAAGGTTATGGCTGGATGCTTAAAGAAGCGTCTAATCATGAACAGAAAAAAGTGTTTGATTTTGTAATGAAACACAAAACCAATATGCCTCGCACCGCCCTACGCTACGCTATAGAAAAAATGCCAAAGAATTTGAAACGAAAAGCGATGATAAAATAAAAACCCAAATTTTTCCTCAAAGCTCGGCTTATTCCCGTCATAGATAAATACTCATAGAAATCGTATTTATTCTCTCAGCCAAGCTTTTTCCAAAATTTGGGTTTTTATGTTATTTACTAAAAGCTTTTTTTAATGGTCTTAATAGTGCCAAAAAAGCAATTCCAACATACCAATA
Source organism: uncultured Elusimicrobiaceae bacterium (assembly GCA_964411485.1). Taxonomy (GTDB): domain Bacteria; phylum Elusimicrobiota; class Elusimicrobia; order Elusimicrobiales; family Elusimicrobiaceae; genus Pseudelusimicrobium. The sequence continues at coordinate 3,799 of CAYPLD010000094.1, forward strand.
CCAATCAAAACTTAATAGCACATTCCAAAATTTTGCTAATAAAAGTATAAAAGCAGCGGTGCTTAATTTGATTAACTTAATATCAAGCCAATCCATTTTTTTGACTCCTGAATTAGCCCATTTGAACATTCCCATAATTAGATTTGAAAATTAAAAACAATAAAACGACCTGCTTTTATTATATCAAAAAATTTCTCCTTGAGGAACGACCTCTCCCGGGACTTGCCTATCGGCAAAGTCCCTCCTCGAGGTCGCACCTCTTCCCGAGAATTTTTGAAATTTCTTGGCGAAACAAATC
>CAYPLD010000095.1:0-4040 GCA_964411485.1 uncultured Elusimicrobiaceae bacterium
TTTCTAAATTTTTTAATTATATTTGCTAATTTTGTATTCATTTTTCTCTCCTTATCTAGAATATCCTGTTAATTTTACGTTTACACTTCCAATAAATACTTTACTTCTCATCAAAACGGGCATTTTGTATTTATCATCTGTGAGCCAAACTTTTAGTGTTCCTTTACTCACAAATATGCCAGAATCTTTTCTAAGTTTTGGTTCTACCAATATGCAATCGAACTTTCCGGCTGGTACTTTTATAGTTTCTTTTTTAATCACTTCTATTTGCAGTGGATAAGTTTTATTTCTGTTATTTACATCTATTATTACATTTTCTCCTACTTTCAAATCTTTTGTTCTTATGTAAAAGAAGGAAGATAATATGTCATACACTTCGGTGTTTAGTTTGCCTTCAAATTCTCTGATTAAGCCATCTTTCTTTTTCTTTTGACCATAATATTTGTTATTTTTATAATCAAAAGTTACCCATTCATCTCGTCTATAACCGCCTTCTTTTATGCTTTGACCATATCCTAGTGAATAAAAATTATTTGTATCTATCCAACTGTGATTTATATCTCTAACTTTGAAAAAAGCGTTTATAACTGATGCAGATTTTGCGGTTGTTTCGATGAAATATGCCTTTTTGTCATCAATCTCAACTACCCCTTTGTTTCTTATTGTTGCCTCACCTGCTTTTATAAATTTCCAGCTTATCTTAAAATTTAAAACTTCATTTTCCCAAGCAACTTTGCTATTATATTTTTCCGTACTTGGTGTTTTATTTGCCCATGCGTGAAGTAATCTTATTTTAGGATCTTCTTTATCTATGACTCCATGCATAGTGGCTTCTTCTGGAGTTAGTTCAAACGGATGTTCTTTCCACCAAGATTCTATTTCTTCTTTTGTTTTGCATTCTTCTAAAGTTTTAGGAGTTATTATTTCTTCTACTACTGCTGGTTCTTCGCATTGCTCTATTGTTTTTTTCTTTTTAGCGGATGTACATGCTACTGTAAACAGAACTGCTAATAATATTAAAACTGTTTTTCTCATTTACGCATATCTCTCTTAATAATTGCGACTACTTGTTTCAAACCTGCAACTTTTCTAGCTTTTATTTTATCAGAACCATATTTTTTGATTTGATGTTTCCCATTTGCAGTCTTTACAAGAATAGACTTTAACTTTAAGTTTAATCCAAAATCTATATCAGATTTCTTGTCGCCTACCATATACGAATTTTCTATATCTATATTGTATTTTTTTATCAGCAAATCACCAAGTTTTGTTTTTGGCTTTCTACAAGCACATTTTTGTGATGGACCATGTGGACAATATACTATCTCCTGTATTTTAGCGGGTTTTAAGTTGTTTGTCATATGTTTGTGGAATTTATCGACCTGATTTTTGCTGAAATATCCTCTGCCGATACCTGATTGATTGGAAACTACAAACAACTTAAAACCCGCTTTGTTTAGCTGTTTCAAAACTGATTTGGTATGCTTAAAAAATCGCAGTTTTTTTGGATCGGCAATATATTCGCCGATAGTTTCACGGATGATTGTACCATCACGATCCAAAAAAACTGCTCTATTTTTTTTCATTATTATTTCCTTCTGGTGACTCGTGTTCACGTTTCCATCTATTATGTAGCCAGAACCAGCTTGTAGGATCTTCTTTTATCCAAGTTTCGTAATAACCATTTAAGGTATCTATCATTTTCATCATATTTTCTTGAGTATATTTTCCGTTGGGTTGGATAGGATTTAAAAATTTTGATATTATTTTGCCATTTTCTCTAGTGACTTTTATAGGAAAAATTGGGATTTGAAGTTTCAAACATAGTAATGCGGTTAACGAACTGGTTGCTGCCATTCTGTCCATAAATTTAGCAAAAACGCTACCATAAGATACACTTTGATCCATCAAAATACCTATGGCTTTACCTTGCTTAAGGGTTTTCACACAAGAGAAAAACGGATTTCGGTTATAGAGTATTTTACCACCGAAATGTTCTCTCATAGCGATTAATTTTTTATCTACAAATTTATTTGATGTTCTTTTAGCGATAGCACATTTATCTATTCCGTTTGCACTGACGGTCAAACCCATAACTTCCCAGTTAGTGAAATGTCCTGCATGAATTAAAGCACCTTTTCCATTTTCTAAATGTTTTTTGATTTTTTCTTGACCAATAAGTTCAGTGTGTTCTGAAAGTTGTTTTTTATTGTAATGAGAACATTTGATAAATTCTGCCATAAGCTGACCCATATTCTGCCAAACTTGGTTTGCCATACGCTCGGCGTTAGGTCGGGATATTTTCAAACCTTTTTGTATATTGTCGACACTTATGAGATATCTTTTTTTTAATAATTTTGAGCCAAGTTTGGCTAAAATTTTAGACAAAGCGATTGCACTGTTCCAGCTTAATAATCTAATCAGTAGGATAAGGGGGAGGAGTAATAAATACTCTATAAAGTCAAAAATTTTAGAAAGCACATGTTTCGTTCCCATGTAATATATTATATCATTTTAATGTCAGGTGATGATTATCCATTGCCAAATTTAGTAGAATAGTTCATATGGAGTATCTAAAACTTCAAAATAACCTAAAGGGAAGTGTGTTTGGAAGGTCGTTTTTATGGATTCTTTCCAAGCTATACGGGCTTGCTGTTTTTCTTAATGAATTTGCATATCACCAAAACTGGCGTAAGAGTTTTGAGCTGAATAGTCGAGTTGTCTGTATAGGCAATATTACCACAGGTGGAACTGGCAAAACTACAACCATCATGTATGTTGCGAAAAAACTTTCGGAAAAAGGCGTCAGAGTTTCTGTCGTTTCACGTGGCTACAAAAGACATGCCAAAAAAAATGAGGTTGTAGTTTTGCTAGATCAAAAATCACGCAAGTGGCACAAAGCTGGCGATGAACCTTATATGATAAGCGAAGTATTGAGCGAACACAAAGTACCAGTTGTGGTTTCCGAGGATAGATATAGTGCTTGTTGTACTGCACTTCGAAAATTCAGAAGTCAGGTCGTTTTATTGGATGACGGATTTCAACATCATCGTCTAAAAAGAAACACGAACATAGTTTTGTTAGATGCACGAATGAAGCCAGAGGATTGGCATTTATTACCGCTTGGAAATTTGCGGGAATCGGTCAAAGGTTTGAATCGAGCGGATTTAATTTTGATAACACATGCGAACCAATCTGATGCGAGAAAATTGGAAGATATTAAGGATAAAGTTCGTGAAATTAATGACGAGCTTGAAATTTTAGAAGCCGAACACGAACCAACTTTTTATTTTGATATTTTCACGAGCAAAAAATTACCATTAAAAGAGATAAAAGGTGCTGTTGCGGTATTTTCGGCGATAGGTGAGCCAGAAAGTTTCGAACAAACCTTGAAAGATTTGGATTTGAATTTGAAACAAGTTTGGCGATTTCCGGATCATCAAGAATATACCGAACACAATTTGAGAAGTTTATTAGATTTGAGACAAGATTTGCCATTGATAACTACGTATAAAGATTTTGTAAAATTCCCACCGCACTGGCGAGAAATTTTGAAAGAAAAAGTTTATATTTTATTTGTTGATTTGAAAGTTCGTGGTGGAAAAAAAGAAGAAAACAAACTTATGGACGCAATTTATCCGGGTTATGGTAAAATAAAATAATTTTTAGTTGAAATAATACATCCCTGAAATGGGAGTTGCTCCCAAACTTAATGCCATTCTTTCACATTTAGTAGAATCTAATGTCACTTCTTGCCCGCCCCATACATACGTACAATGGATGCCGTAGTTATATAAATCGTTGGCTGTATCTGTATAAACATAAAATGCTGCAAAAGATGTGTTAGTATAAGAAAAAAAAGTTGTAAAATTATTACCGAGACCACTACCGTAATTATTTAAATTAGGAATAAGTTTATAATCTTTGCCCGATATCGTTATTCTACAAGTACCGTAATTACCATCACCATCACTATCGCTAGTATTACAATCGGTTCCAGCATTATCGTTAAAACTTATATCTAGTCTTTCTAAAGCAGA
>CAYPLD010000096.1:0-3968 GCA_964411485.1 uncultured Elusimicrobiaceae bacterium
CCTACATCTTTTCTGGTGCGTCGACGCCGATTAAATATAAACCTTTATTGATTGTTTCTTTAACTTGTTTTACTAATAACAACCTTTTCTCGGTTGTTTTTTTATTCTTTTTATCTACAACCAAATTCTGATCGTAAAAACTATGGAACATACTGGCAAGTTCTATCAAATAGTTTGCCAAATGATGGGGGGACAAATCTCTCGTACAAATTTCTAGAACATTTTCGAACCAAGCGAGTTTCATCAACACTTCTTTTTCGCTTTCGGCGATTTTCTCGATTTTTTTAGCACTTTCAAAACCTTCATCTTTGGCTTTTTTTAGTATCGAAGATATCCGTGCATGTGCATACTGAACATAAAAAACTGGATTTTCATTGGATTTTTTCTTGGCTAAATCAATATCAAAATTCATATGCGAATTTGGAGTTCTTAAAGCAAAAAAGAATCGACATGCATCAACTCCGACGTCTTCCATTAAACCTTTCAAGCTCAAAAATGTGCCGGCACGTTTCGACATTTTCATCTGCTCGCCGTCTTTTATAAGATGTACCAATTGATGTATTATCGGTTCAAATTGTTCTGGTTTTTTGCCCAAACTTTTCATTGCAGATCTCATTCTAGGAATATATCCGTGATGATCTGCACCGAGGATATCTATGAGTTTATCATACCCTCTATCATATTTATTTTTGTGATATGCAATGTCCGCTAAAAAGTAAGTTGGCAATCCGGTTGACTTCACAAGAACCCTATCTTTATCGTCCTCATCGCTTTGGCTACCAAACCAAGTTGCACCGTCTTTTTTGAAGGATAATTTTTTTGACTCTAAAAATTTTAATGTTTTATTAAGTTCATCATCTTTGTAAAGTTGAGATTCCAAAAACCAATTGTCAAATTCGACTCGAAACTCTTTCATATCTTTTTTATGAGTTTTTAACATTTCCGATACGCCAACATCTTGATATTCTTTTTCGGTTTTACCTTTTTCTAAAGTTTTAGCTAATTCGACGAGATAATCACCGTGATAACCATTTTCAGGTGGTTCTTTACCCTCTGTTCTGGCTTTCAAACTCTTGCCTAACATCACCGCTTGATTACCTGCATCGTTCACATAAAATTCGGCATCACAAGGATATCCTAATGCTCGGAAAATTTTGACAAGACTATCACCTAGACTAGCTCCTCGTCCGCTTGCGACATGAAGCGGGCCAGTCGGATTCGCCGATACGAACTCGATTAAAATTTTTGGTTTGGATTTTGGTTTTGAGCTAGTCTTGTCAAAATTTTCCGCTAGTTTTTGCATGAAACTATCAGATAAAGTTATATTCAAGAAACCCGGTTTGACGATTTCTACTTTTTTTATTTCGTCAAAATCTTTTAGAATTTTTTTGGCATTTTCGGCGATTTCCAAAGGATTTTTTTGTAGAATTTTCGAACACATCATCGCCCAGTTTGTTGTTAAATCGGCGTTGGTATGTTGTGGAGGGCAAGAAAATTGCATATATACAATTTCTTTGTTCGAAAATTCTGAAATTAATTTTTTATTTACTTTTTTTTCGAGGTTTTTTAACATTCTTTTCTTTCCATTCGATTTCTTTAGCAAAACTATAGATTTCATCTAGCATATAAAAATCTCTTGCCTGTTTAGTCATTATATGGACGATAAATCCACCATAATCAATGATTTTCCAAAGATTACTAGTTCTACCATCTTTATGGAGCTGATAGATATTTTCCGCTTTTAGATTTTTATTTACCTCATATTCCACAGCTTCCATTTGAGGTCTGCTCATCGTTGTTGCGATTATTACAAAATCAGCCAATGAACTTTTTCCTTTTAGATCTAATAATCTAATATTTTTAGCTTTTTTATCATCAGCAAAATTTGTAGCGAGTATTGCTGTTTTTTTAATCTGTGCTTTTGTTAATTTTTTCATTTTAGTCATATTAAAATTTTAGCATTAATTCTCGGGTATAGTAAAATCTTCGCCGATAATAATTTTGGCGTCCGAAGTTATAATCCCTGAAGATTTATGGAAAATTTCTGTATTAGTTAAGTTCAAATTTTTACTAAGGTTTCTTAAATCTTCTATCCTATTGGTATGCGAAATAATCTTTGTATTTTTTTCCTGTTTATGATAATTTGAATATCGTAAAACGTCTAATCGTACAACATTATCGTCGTTGAGTTTCCGTAAATATTTGGTCAAATTGACCGCCATATTCTTTTTTCCAGACGCATTAAAAATTTCTATGAGTAATGGTTTATCGGCGTCGGTTTCTAAATCTTTTTCGTCAGCATTTTGTTTTACGATGAAATCCGATGGACGCAAATCAGCTTTTCTTATACTGATAAGTGCAAAATCATGCCAAGATAAATTTGTTTTTTTGTTGAATTTCAAAATGCTGAATTTGTAAATATTTTTGACAATTATCATCGGATTATAGCGTTTATAAAGCATATTTGTTTTTATCGTTTGCCAAAGAGTTTGTCTATCTGTTTGACTTGGTATAACAAATGCGAAATTTTTAGTTTCTAAATTTATATCCTCTAAAATTTGTTCAGCTTTTTGTTTATTGGTTGCGTCTTTTCTGAATTTTTGGCTTCTTTTTGGCATATATAATGTATTTTTGGATTCGGATATTTCAATTATCAAAGGTTTTTCCGTTAAAAACACTATTGTAAAACTGATTTTATCCTTGGAGTTTAATGCCTTTGTCACTTTTGAGGTAAAATGAAAAACAAAACTTATCAATATTAATAAGAGTGCTGTGTATAATAGTAATTTTGATTTTGTTATTTTGAAATAATTTTGTTCCATATTCGTATTGCCTCTAAACTCACCCATTTATGTGTAGATATAGTATAAGATATTTTTACTTTCATTGCTTCTTTCAAAGCGTCGTCTAAATTTTCAAATGCCATATTTCTGATTGCTGTTGCGTGCGGATATTTTCTATCTGTGGAGCCGGTATCTGCCACAAATATAATTTTCGCAAGTTTGCTCATTTTTTTACTGCCAATTGTGTGTTGTCTGATAGATTTCAAAATGTCTTCATCTTTTATTTTGAATATTTTTTTGGCCATATGCTCGCCGATATAGCTATGTAAAAGTTCAGGTGCATATTCGGATATAGTTTTTATGTGTTTGAAATTCATTTTGTTTTTTTTGCAGTATTCTATCTTTTGTGGAATTTTCAAGGTTTTGCCCATATCGTGAATCAAGCTAGCAATCAATGCTTTTTCTGTGTCGATTTTGTAATGATTCGCCAATTCCACAGCCAATTTGCTTGTGTGTTTTGTGTGATTGTATCTTTTTGTTGGCAAGTTTTTTTCTAGCCATTTGTGAATTTCATAATTGTATAAATTGTTCTGTTTTATGTAGTTTTTTATCGACGAAGGAATATTGCTGTCTATCTTCCCAAAAATTTCCATACCTTGTCTTATTTCAGATGAGGAAATTTTTGGAAAACTGCCTTTTAACGCTTGATGATTAAATGATAGTTTCTTTTTTATTTTAGCTCCTTGTCTTTTGCCTGCCACAATGATGCAGTTATTTTTTATGTATGCAAAATTTTTCCATTTGTCGAGATTGTTGAGGCAGTCGGAACCTATTAATAGGAAAAATTTTGCGTTAGGATGCTTTTTTTGTAAATGTTTGAGGTTTTGATAAGCAAAAGTTTTTTTATTTTGTCTGATTTCAAAATTATCTATAACAACACACTTTGATATTTTCTTGAACGATAACTCTGCCATTTTCACACGATGTTTTGCGTTAGTGGAATGTGATTGCTTAAAAGGTGATAGATATGTTGGAATCACATAACAAAATTTCGGCTTGATTTGTTTTACGGCTTGGCTTAGTAATTTTATATGTCCCTTATGGGCAGGATCAAAACTACCACCATATATTAGTATATTAATATGATTATCAATAGTGCTCATAATGAAATTATATAATTTTTGG
>CAYPLD010000097.1:0-3755 GCA_964411485.1 uncultured Elusimicrobiaceae bacterium
CCTAGCCACTTTGTGTGGCTAGGGGTTTTTTCATATAAAATTTCCTCCCCCTAAATGAGGGGGGAGGATTAAGGTGGGAGTGAATGTTTCTATATAGTACTAATTTACCATAAGCAACTAGTACTAAAGTACCTTGTGCAAAAAAATGCTAACGGATAAAATATAGGTATAAGGTTTAAAAGCGGAGGAAAACAAAATGAAAAAAATAGTAAAAATAATATTGGCTTTATTAATAGTAGGAGCATTTTCTACAAATCTTAAAGCTCAAATTGACCCAGTATCAAATTTTTTTATAGAAAAATATGTTGACTATAAAGTAAAAAAAGATTTAATTGAAAAAAATAAAAAAATTAGCCCACAAGATAAACTAGTAAATGCAATACAAGAAGGTAATAAAGAAAAAATAATACAAGCTATCAAAGAAGGTAGCAATATTAATGCAAGACTAGAGCTTTTCAAAGGTGTCTATGTTATAAGACCTTTTTTCTTTGCAATAGATAACGGTTATGAATATGTTCCAGGCCCAAACAAAGAATCTCATCTTATTAAAAAGAGAAAGGAAAATATAGATATTAGTATTTTGAAACTTTTCGCTGAAGGTTTTTGGATAGAAAAAGATAATGGAGAAAAAGAATTTATAAAAGCAAAATTGGAGCAAGGAATTAGATGGAACGGGTCTGAAATAGATGCTGTATCTTGGGCAATTTCATCAGATAATATAGAAGCAATTTCGTATCTTAACTCTTTAGAAGGTGTTTCTGTAACCGAAAGAGATTCAGAAGGTGTACCAAAAATATTTCATGTAGAAAACCTAGAAACATTGAAATATCTAGTAGAAAAAGACAACATAGATTTAAGACATTTAAACCTAACAACTAAAGAAGGTCTTTATTTTCCTAATTATCTCGCGACACAATTAAATCCTTCTACTTTCTTTACGAAAGAAGAAAAGATAATAGTAGATATAAGTAACTATCTTTTTGAACTAGGACTTTATTTCGATTATAATCATGCTATAAATATTTATTCAAAATATGAAGAACTACGAAATCAAGAACTAGAAAGATATGAAGAAGAAATTAGACAAGATTCAACAAAAATGCAAAATAAAGTTCTTGAAGAAATGAATAAGTAAGTATAGTTCAAATAAATTTGAAAAGCCGATGGCACGTGCCATCGGCTTTTTTTACACCATTTTGTACTATAATATATATATGACTACGTATGATACTCATTTACGCGACACTATTTCGGCTGTTTCCACACCCGTTGGAAAAGGTGCTATTTTCGTTTTGAGAATAAGCGGACGTAAAAGTCTACAGATTGCGAAAAAACTCACCGCTAATGCGAAATTTCAACCAAATAAGGCATATGTCCTACCAATCAAAGATGGTAAAGATATTTTAGATAGAGCAGTCGTGACCTATTTCAAAGCACCTCGAAGTTTCACAGGTGAGGATGTAGTCGAATTTTCATGCCATGGATCGAGCTATATCAAAAGACGATTGCTTGAACTCGCCCTTGAACTTGGGGCAAGTCCTGCTAAAGCAGGCGAATTCAGTATGCGTGCTTTTTTGAACGGCAAAATGGATTTGCCCCAAGTTCAAGGGCTAGCCGATTTGATTGCGTCAAATAATAAGCAAGGACATAAAGTCGGTATGGATTTAATGGAAGGTAAAATTTCAGATAGATTTGTCGAAATAAAAAACACTCTTGCTGATACACTCGCAGAAGTTGAAGCTAGAATCGACGATATAGATGAGGAAATGCCACTGATTGATACAAAAGTTCACAAAAAAAATATCAACAAAACAATCGAAAAAATAAAAAATTTGACTGATACTTTTTCAACTGGAAAATATATAAAAGAGGGGATAAAAACGGCAATTGTTGGAGCTCCGAATTCTGGAAAGTCAAGTTTACTGAACGCGTTGATGGGTTTTGATAGAGCCATCGTTTCAGAAATTTCTGGCACAACTCGAGATACGATTGAAGAAATTATCGACATCAACGGATACAATCTGATACTAACTGATACAGCAGGTATTCGCAAACACGCATTAGACCCTGCTGAAAAAGAGGGGATAAAACGTTCTAACAAAGCAATCGCCAAAAGCGATATCGTTTTGTTCGTGTTAGATGCTTCAAAACCTTTGAACCGAACTGTAAAGCCGTTTTTACAGGATATTGAGAATAGCGGTAAAAAAATTATTATGGTACTTAATAAATCCGACCTCGCCGTAAGAAACAAATTGAAAGGTATAAAAATATCCTGTAAAAACGGCACTGGCATCAAACCACTAAAAAATAAAATAATAAAAACTTTAATCAAAGAGCCGTCAAAAAATGATGTGATAATAACATCGGCTAGACACTATGAATCATTATTGAAAGCAAACAAGGAGTTATATGCGGTTCAAGAGATACTCGACGGTAGAATCATCAGATTGGAACTATTGGCAGAGCATATAAGAAGTGCGTTGAAACAATTGGCAGAGATAGTTGGGGAAGTTGTGAGCGAGGACATTCTCGACATAATTTTCAGTAAATTTTGCGTAGGTAAATAAAATAATCTACAAAATAACTCATAGCTTTAATACAAAGAACCCCAAGCCACGTGGCTTGGGGTTCTTTATTTCTTGTTTGTTTATAGTTCTAATTTGAGTGCCAAAAAGAAACTATTTTCTTTTTATTATCTATTTTTATATTAATCTTATTATATGGCAATATATTATCTTTAGAGTAATTTAAAGCCACAACATAATAATCTTCTTTTTTGTTCTTTACTTTTTCTTTTATAACATAACTAGAATTTGTGCTTTTTCCATTGCTGATTATTTTAGAAAAAGTATATCCTAAAAAATCCTGTATAATATAGCCAGTACTATCAGTGGCATTACTAGGCGGTATACCAATCGTTAAATCTGCCACAGTCTTTGCCCAAAATTCTTCTTTTGTGTAAAAATAATAACCATATGGCTCTAAAATATCCATATACTCACCTATATATGAGAGAATTTTTTTGCTTGAATACTCAACATAATAGGGTTTAGTATATTCATCATCCCAGCCCATACTATTATCAGAATTAGAATATTCTTTTGTACCTTTGATATCCTTTGACATATAGAATTCTTTCATTTCTTTCCAAGCAGATTCTTTCTTTTTATCAAAAGATTTGAGCTTTTTATCTATATTTTCGGATAACTGTGCATTGGGGTACAAGTTATCAAAGCTCATGTTGCCTGCATAAGCTTGTGGGCTAACAGCAAGTAGTAGTGCTGTTAGCATTGTCATTTTTGTTATAGTAGCTATTACTTTATTCATACCTACCTCCTTATAATTGAAAACGACCTATACATAAATTTTATAATTTTTCAAAGACCTTGTGTTGAACTTAAAAAATCGAGGATTTATAAGGGTTCATATGATATCATATATTATGTAAAATATAGTGTTAGGGAGATTTTTAGTGAAATACAAAAGTGATAAAAAATATGATGTGATTGTTGTCGGAGCAGGTCATGCGGGCTGTGAATCGGCATTGGCGTCTGCGAAAATGGGAATGCAAACTGCGATAATTACTCAGAACCTTGATACTATCGCACAGATGTCCTGTAATCCATCAATTGGCGGGATAGGGAAAGGACAAATAGTCCGTGAAATCGACGCTCTTGGTGGTGCTATGGGGAAAATCACTGATATTTCCAGTGTTCACTATCATATGCTCAATACCGGCAAAGGCGAGGCGGTGC
>CAYPLD010000098.1:0-3750 GCA_964411485.1 uncultured Elusimicrobiaceae bacterium
GTGGAGCAAATATCAGAAATATTATGGAATTCGAAAAAGATTTCAAAGATGCAAAAATTATAGCGCTTGAACAAAATTATAGAAGCACCCAAAATATTCTTGGTGCTGCAAACAAATTAATAAAAAGTAATAGCAATAGAAAACCGAAAAACCTTTTTACAGAAAAAAAACATGGTGATGATATAACCGTCAAAGAATTATTATCTGAACGTGAAGAAGCTAAATGGGTGGCATACGAAATTAATCGTTTTATCGACGAAGAAGGTGTGAGCTTAAACGATATTGCGATTTTTTATAGAACAAATATGCAAAGTAGAAATTTCGAGGATTCTTTTAGAAAATTACAAATTCCATATCGATTAATCGGAGCTGTAAAGTTCTATGATCGAAAAGAAATCAAAGATATTATTTCTTATGCACGATTGTTGGTTAATCCGAATGATAATCTATCGCTTATGCGAATAATCAATAACCCAAGACGAGCATTAGGTAAAACTACAATGCAAAAATTTATCGATTATGCGAACCTAAATAATACGTCAATTTTTCAAGCAATTAAAAACGAAGCATATATCGAGAAATTGACTCCAACCGCACGACGCGGTGCATCAGAATTTAACAAATTGCTTGAAAAATTGACGACAGAAGTAAATTTAATGAAACCGTCAGATTTAATCAGCAGAATTTTAAGCTTGACCGGATATTGGCAAAATTTAGAAAACACAATTGAGAAAGATCCGGAAAATGCATCGCGTTTAGGTAACTTGCAAGAGCTTATCAACGCCGTGAAAGAATATGAGGAACGTTGTGAACAAGAAGGCAAAGAACCGTCATTATCTGATTACTTACAAGAAGTTTCGTTGATAACATCTGAAGATGATTCATCAACCAGCGAAGGTGCTGTGACATTAATGACCGTCCATCTTGCCAAAGGTTTAGAATTCCCAGTGGTGTTCGTGACAGGATTAGAAGAAGGACTATTTCCATTGATGGGAAAAGAAGCTGATGATCTAGAGGAAGAAAGACGATTGTGTTATGTCGCAATGACTCGTGCCGAGGATAAACTCCATATGAGCTGTTCTTCAACAAGACGAATTTTCGGAAAAATGTATTCGAATATTCCATCAAGATTTTTGTTTGAAAGTGATTTGTTGACCAGCCAAGCACATCGGCAAATGGACGTACCAAAACGAACAGAAAAGAAATTTTATATGCCAAAAACTCCAGTATCACAAACAAAAGAAATTCCAGCACAAACCATTGGATCGTCCAGTAAGGCAATTCGACTTGGCGGAAAAGTCAAACATGGAGTTTTTGGCATAGGTAAAATTATATCTTCTAGCGGATCTGGTGAGAGCAGTAAAATTACCGTGATTTTCCCCGGTGGAGTGAAGCGAACATTCATGTTAAGTTTCGCACCGCTTGAAATTTTGTAGAATAATGTAAATGTTAATGGAGCAATTAATATGAATATTGATGTTGGCGATATCGAACGAATTTCAAATCTAATTGATATAGAAATCAAACCTGAAGAGCTTGGCAAATACGAAAAAGAACTTGCGATGGTTCTTACTTGGTTCAACAAATTAGATGATGCCGATATTTCTAAAATTGATGACATTCACGACGATAATATCTGCACACCGCTAAGAAAAGATGAAGTTTCCCCCTCCAAAATAGAAAAAGAAATCACTAAAGCATTTCCAAATTCTGAAAATAATATGGCAAAGGTCAAGAAGGTTATATGAGAACAGCTTTTGAAATTGTAGAAAAAATAAAAACAGAAAAAATTTCGCCAACTCAAGTCGTGAAAGATACTATAAAAGATATCAAAGCAAAAAATAGTAAGATTAATGCTTTTTTAGAAATTTTCGAAAAATCAGCTTTGGAACAAGCAAAAAATCTCGAGACGAAAATTTCTAAAAAAGCATCTTTAGGCAAATTAGCTGGCGTTCCAATTGCAATCAAAGACAACATCGCATACAAAGGTCATAGATTATCCTGTGGTTCAAAAATGCTAGAGAATTTCGTATCGACTTACAATTCTACCGTCGTAGAACGACTATTAAAAGAAGATGCAATAATCATCGGCAGAACAAATATGGACGAATTCGCAATGGGTTCATCATGTGAAACATCAGCGTTTGGTCCGACAAAAAATCCCGTCAATTTGAACAGAGTATCAGGTGGAAGTTCAGGTGGAAGTGCATCAGCGGTTGCTAGTGGAATTGTGCCGATCGCATTGGGTTCAGATACCGGTGGAAGTATCCGTCAGCCGGCAAGTTTTTGCGGAGTGATTGGTTTCAAGCCAAGCTATGGAAAAGTTTCAAGATATGGTCTTGTCGCCTTTAGTTCAAGTTTGGATCAGATAGGTCCTATCACAAATAATATTCAGGATTGTGAATTGGTATCGTCGGTAATTTGCGGTTATGATGAAAAAGATTCGACAAGTGCTGATGTACCTAGTCATAATTTAGATGAACCGTTAAGAGATAATGTCGAACATCTAAAAATCGGATTAGTCAAAGAATTTTTTGAGATGGACGGACTCGATAAAGAAATAAAAACAAAAGTTTTGGCAGGCGTAGAAAAATTGAAGCAAAAAGGTGCGAAAATTGTAGAAGTATCATTACCGAACATAAAATTTTCATCAGAATGTTATCAAATTATTTGCAGTAGTGAAGCAAGCAGTAATTTATCACGATTCGACGGCATAAGGTACGGATTAGCCGAAAAAAAATCCGATAACTTAAAAGATTTTTACAAAAAAACTCGTGGCAATTTCGGTGAAGAGGTCAAAAGACGATTAATGGTCGGAACTTATAGTTTGAGTGCCGGATATTACGATGAATATTATCTAAAAGCAAAAAAAGTTCAACAACTTATCAGAAAAAATTTCGAAAAAGCGTTTAAGCATGTAGATATTATCGTAACCCCTACTTCTCCATTCACAGCATTTGAAATCGGCGATAAAATAACAGATATGTTGCAAATGTATTTGTGTGATATTTATACTTCATCAGTGAACCTTGCGGGTATCGGTGCGATAAGTCTAAATTGCGGACACGATAAAAATAATTTACCAATAGGCATTCAATTTATATGTAAAAAGTTTGACGAAAAAACACTTTTAAACACAGCATATACTTTTGAAAAGATAAATAAATAAAATGTTAGATTTATTAACAAAAATATTCAAAAAACCTACTCCAAAACAGAAAACTAGATATAAAAGACCTTATAGTAAAATATCTTATGAATACTCGTGTGGTGGAGTAGTTCTTGATGGTAAAAAAGTGCTTTTGATTCAAATAAAAAATCTAGCTGGCAGAAAAGTTTGGACTTTCCCAAAAGGACATTTAGAAAAAGGTGAAACTGCACGCGAAACGGCTGTACGTGAGGTCGAGGAAGAGACTGGATATCGAGCAAGTATAATCCGTCCGATTTATAAAAATAAATATTCGTTCACAATTGACGGCACGAACATACGCAAAACGGTTCAATGGTATTTGATGCGATTTGGTGCAAAGTTTGACAAGTTAGATAGAACTGAAATTGTAGATACGAAATGGTTATCTGTGACCAATGCAAGAAAGATAGTTCGCTATCCCACCGACCACAAACTATTAGATAAGACTCAAGAATATTTTGAATATAAAAAAACTCATTAACCTTCCCTTTCACTTTTTTTCTTATTTCCTCTCCCTAAAATATAGGGAGAGGATTAAGGTGAGGGTAAATGTTTCAAAA
>CAYPLD010000099.1:0-3693 GCA_964411485.1 uncultured Elusimicrobiaceae bacterium
TGTGATTTTTTCATCACATACCCCACCAACGCTCCAATCGCCTTCTGATTCCCGCTCTTAATATCCTCAACTGCTCGCTCGTTTTTGTTTATCGCCTCTATCGCCCACGCTTCCAACTTTTTCTCATCGCTCAACTGCGACATTCCATCTTTCTCCACTATCTCCTGTGCCGATCTACCACTTTGCCACATCTTTTCAAAAACTTCACGTGCAATTTTGATAGATACTTTCCCCTCTTCTACAAATTTAATCAACTGTGCCAAACTTTCCGGCTTGATTGGTATATCCTGAATCGAAACTTTATGTTCGTTCACTTTACCTAATATATCCGTGCCTATCCAGTTCGCCGCATTTTTTGATTGAACCTTATGTTTCATCACTTCTTCAAAATAATCCGCTGTTGCTTTATTTATTGTCAAAAGTTTTGCATCGTAATCAGATAATTTATACTCTTTTTCAAATCTCGCTTGTTTTTGATATGCAAATTCCGGTAAAGTCTTTTTTATATCGTTTATGAATGGCTCGTCGATTATCAACGGCTGTAAATCGGGTTCCGGGAAATATCTATAATCTTTTGCTTCCTCTTTGCTACGCATCGAATGTGTTTTACCAGTTTCGTCTTCCCATAATCGAGTTTCTTGTATCACATTTTCACCTTTATCTAAAATTTCTGCCTGTCGTTTGATCTCATATGTAAGTGAATCTTTAACTGCCTTAAATGAATTCAAGTTCTTGACCTCAACTTTCGTACCAAGCTCTTTCGCTTTTGGATTTTTCAAAGAAACGTTCACATCAACTCGAAGTTCACCTTTTTCCATATCACAATTAGAAATTCCACCCCAAATTAATACTTCCTTTAATACAACAAGGTAATTGTACGCTTCCATTGGTGAATTAATGTCCGGTTCTGACACTATTTCAAGTAAAGCCATACACGATCGATTATAATCTATCAAACTATGCTCGTTATTATGCATACTTTTACCAGCATCTTCTTCGATGTGAGCTCGTGTTATATTGATTTTTTTTGGCTTGTCGTCCTCGCCGATTATTTCCACATAACCATGCTCAGCTAGTGGCTTATCGTGTTGTGTTATTTGATAACCTTTTGGAAGATCGGGATAGAAATAATTTTTTCTAGCAAAAACGCTTGTTTGATTTATTTTGAAATTCAAACTTAATGCACCTTTCACAGCCAACTTTAACGCTTCTTCATTTAATACGGGCAAAGCACCGGGTTGTCCGCTACAAACTGGACATATATTAACATTGGTAGGCCCATTTTTTTCATAATTAGATTCACATCCACAAAATAATTTACTTCTTGTGTTAAGCTGAACATGTATTTCCAGACCGATTACTGCTTGCCAATTTTTTGTCATAGTTATATAATATCAAATATGATAGAGAAATTTCTCAAAATCCGCTCCTATAAAGTAGGCACATTAGTGAATGTTGGATCTTCCGTGATAAGTAAAATCTTTGCATTCATCAAAAATATATTTATCGCTGCCTATTTTGGTGCATCCGCGTCAACTGATATATACTTCTTCTGCTTGATGATTATCCTCATAGCAGTGGGATTTCTAAACACCATAAACACTAGTGTGATTATCCCCCAATCGATGTATATAAGAGATGGCAAAAATACCGAAAAAAGTATGCGATTTCTCAACGCTTTTATGTACATAAATATTTTCATAAGTATTGTGATTGCATCAATCGTTATATTTAATCCGCAGGGTTTTATCAGTTTAGTATCAAAATTTAGCAATGCTGAAATAAACAACAATATAAATACCGTGATTTTATCCGTTGTACTTCTTGTTCTACTTATTACGAGTAATTCGCTCACAAATATTTTGAACTCTTATAAATTTTTTAACATAGCACTTGTCAATGCGTTGGCTAATGCTATGCCGATTTTATCGGTAATATTCTTACATGATAAAATCGGCATATCCAGCGTTATCATCGGACTAATTGTCGCAGCAGTAATCCAAATAATTGTTTACATTTGTATGTTGAGAAAATTTTTGAAGTGGAATTTTATAGCTAAATTGGATAGCATCTCAAAAAGTTTAGTCAAAAATATTTTGTTTATGAAAATACATAATATTTCGACTTTTTTATCAGGATATATCCCCGCATTATTACTTAGCGGATTGAAAGCTGGTGATTTGAGTTATTTCAATTATTCACGTCAAATATCTGGTTCGCTTAATGAAATTACTAATGAGAAAGTCGGGCAAACATCCTTTATAAAAATATCCGAACTGGCTACCGATAATAACAATCAGGCAATAAACGAAATATTTATTAAAGTTTCCAAACTATTACTTTTTGTGACAATGCCGATAATGATAGCAGGAATATATTTCGGTAACGATTTGTGTAGACTAATATTTGAAAGAGGCGAATTCAGTGCACAAGATACTACTTCGGTTGCGTTTCTTTTCAGACTGATAGTTATAGTTTTGCCGATAAGTAGCATAACCATGTTTATACATTTGACATTTATGGCTAGAAAAAATATCAAACTAAAAACATTCTTTCAAATAAGTTCGGATTTTATTTTTGTGGTATCAGCATTTTTCTTGATAAAAAAATATGGAGTTTTTGGACTGGCTTATGCGATGGTAATAGTCGGAATATTCAAAGCAACGATAGATTTCTTTATATCTAAAATCTTTTTGAAATTTTTGGATTATAACAAAGCACTAAAAAACTTCGCACATCTTTTTATGGTAAATGTATTAGCCATTTTGCCTCTATTAGTGATTCCAAAACCGAGTTTATCTATGAACTGGCTGTTCGTATATAATGTTGTATTGTTTGCGATAAGTTGGATATTTGCAAATTATATTTTTGGTAGTTTGAAAGAATTTTTCGACGAAGCAACAGATATAAAACTCATAAAAGATTTCTATTCAGAATTAACTTCTTAGGCGAGAGTCTCGCCTGATATTCTCTTTAAGCAATCTACATAACACTTGTTTTGTTAATGCTTTATAACCACCTTTTAGCCATATAAAAAGCCCTCGTTCGAAATATCGAACGAGGGCTTTCTTTCCGTATGTCTTCTTATTTATTTAAAATTTACTTAGTCCTAACAACAAAAAGTTAGCTACCAATAACATGCACCAGCACTATCACTACAAGTTGATCCAAAACCTCTTGCTATTTTTCGACATTTATTTGATTCTACACTTGTATTAGCTCCATAATTAAGACAATACATATAATTTTCGTAAGACCGTCCTTCTATTTGGGTATAAAAATACCCAAAAGAAGTATCATTTATTGAAATGAACATAACAACATCTTCGTAAGTACCATGATTAAGGTAAGGATATAGGTAGTACTCCCTACCCGACACTTTTATACGACAAGTCGTAGAATTGCAATCATCTCCCTCATAGTCCTTAAAACTAATATCCAAAAGATTTAATATATAGGTTGGAGAACCACCTTCTGTGCCCGAGCTTAACCTATACCTATCCATTGCATCTTTAACATTTTTGCCGATTGTCATTAAAGCTATAAAACGAGCTTTATCTCTTGCTACCATATATTTTGGTAAAGCCACTGCTCCTAGTATCGCTATTATTAATACTACTACCAACAATTCAATTAATGTAAAACCTAGATTGCCACAGATTTTGTCATTGCGCGCTTGGTCCGCAATCTTAC
>CAYPLD010000100.1:0-3670 GCA_964411485.1 uncultured Elusimicrobiaceae bacterium
ATTACCAATTGGAGTACTAAAGTTAATGTTAAAAGCATTAAAAGAAGCAGGAACAGAATTTCCATATAAAAAAATCGTACAACTTCTAGAAATACCAGTTAAAGAAACTATAACATCATCTTGTAACAGAGCGATAATAAAAGTGTTGATACAAGATATGACTGAATTTGGAATAAAAATATCTCAAAAAACTGATATAGAAGAGCTTGGTAAAAGAGCAAAATATTTAGCTAACAGATATGGAGACAATGTTCTTGATAAATATGAAAGTGCAAAAAACTTTCATTTGTTGATTACAGATGAATATTATGGCAAAGCAAGGATAATATTAAATAATCCAAAGAACAAAAACATCACTTTAGACGAATTGGCAAGTCAGATAAGAAAAGAAATAGCAGAGGGGAGTAATAAAAAAATAGATTTAGGTTTTGCTAAAAATCAAAAGAAACCAAAATCGGAAAATAATATATCAACATCAAAAAACCTAACTACTAGTAATAAGGATGTTACATACACAGATAATCAAGGACAAATTATAAAAATTGAAAAATATAAGAAAGCTAACCATCTTGATAAAGATCCTAAAGAACTTTATGAAATTGAGAAATACACATATTATAGAGAACCTGGAAGGATCAATAGTATTGAACATTATAATGCAAGTGAAAAACTTACTTATATTGAAAAATATGGTTATCGATATTCAGAAGGAACTCTTGATGAAATTGATGTTGAAAAGTATGATGCAGACAACAAACTTTTACTAGTTCAGCGGTATTATGCGGATGGAGATATGAATCAAATTCATCATATAGACAAAACTCCTTATAAAATTGAAAATTACGCTGGAAACAAAAACCCTTATGAAACTATAGAATATTATAAGAATGGAAATATCGAAAACCATACTATAGACTTGATAAGAGGTAGTAAAAATAGTCCTTGTTCCATGAGCAAGGGGGCAGTTTTCCAGAATGACGGTCCTGGTGGAATAGGAGGAAATGTTTTTCATCACCACCCAGACTTTAGAGGATTGATAACAGAAGATCTTTTAAAGGATCTGAAAATAGATGATTCTTATTCAGAATATACTAGACAATTAATCAATGGAGATATACAGGTGGCAACACACACTCACAATTGGATAACATTAAAACCGGGAGATTTTTTCTCTAGAATAATGTAATTTCATTTTAGAAGATAATTTAAAAGCCGATGATAGCACGTGCTATCATCGGCTTTTTTTGTATCCAATTTTGCGTACTAACCTAATAAATTGCTAGAATTTAGTTGTAGAAATAAAAATATAAGAACTTTTGAGATGATTTTTTATTTTCTTTGCGACGACTAGTAGGTGCGTAGCACTGAGCGAAGCGAAGGTGCCCTACTTTAGGAGCAAAAAAATAAAAAAGCACTCAAAATCGGAGGGTAAGAAAATGACGATATCATATAAGGAACTAGGATTCGTAAACACAAAAGAGATGTTCGCAAAAGCGATGAAAGACGGCTACGCTGTACCGGCGTATAACTTCAACAATTTAGAACAATTACAGGCAATAATTACCGCTTGTGCGGAGAGTAAATCACCTGTGATTTTACAAGTATCAAAAGGTGCAAGAAACTATGCAAACGGCACACTTTTGAGACATATGGGTCGTGGTGCTGTCGAATGGGCAAAAGAATTGGGTGCGAATATCCCAATCGCTTTACATTTAGATCACGGCAATAGTTTTGAAATCTGCAAAGAATGTGTCGATGCAGGATTTTCAAGCGTTATGATAGACGCATCACATTTACCTTTTGATGAAAATGTCGCATTAACAAAAAAAGTTGTTGAATATGCACATCCAAGAGATGTCACCGTTGAAGGTGAACTTGGTGTTTTGGCTGGAATCGAAGATGATGTGGTTGCAGAAAAATCGACATATACAAATCCAGAGGATGTTGAAGATTTTGTGAAAAAAACTGGTGTAGATAGTCTTGCAATTTCGATTGGCACAAGTCATGGAGCATTCAAATTCAAAGTCAGCGATCCAAAAGATGTACCGCCATTGAAATTTGAAATTTTGGAAGAAATAGAAAAAAGAATACCGGGCTTTCCGATTGTTTTACATGGAGCATCAAGTGTAGATCAAGAAGCTGTTGCTGAAATAAATAAATATGGCGGAAAAATGGAAAACGCTGTTGGTATCCCCGAAGAACAATTGAGAAAAGCAGCGAAGAGTGCGGTCTGTAAAATCAATATTGATAGTGACGGACGGCTTGTGATGACAGCGAATGTAAGGAAGGTTTTGGTCGAAAAGCCAGAAGAGTTTGATCCACGAAAATATTTAGGACCAGCACGAGATGCGTTGGTAGTGATGTATAAAAACAAAAACGAAAATGTTTTGGGATCAGCTGGAAGGTATTAAAAAAACCTGTCATCCTGAACTTGTTTCAGGATCCAGTATAAAAACAAATCCTAGATTGCGGATCAAGTCCGCAATGACAAAAAATTCAAAGCCGAGTTCGTTTTTCCGAACTCGGCTTTTTTTTATATAAAATTTATAATTTTAATTCCAATAACAATAAGGATTTGTATAATCTTTATCACACTGAGTAGGATTTGTTGCTCCTAAACTTAATCCTATTTTTACACACCTATCTTCATCTAAGTCTGCTGCACTAATATATGATCCACCTGGAGAATAGCAGGAAAGTCTATACCTATTGGAAGAATCATATTCTTTTGTATAAACAGAAAACACACCAAAAGATGGATTAGTAAAAGAATAAAATATGGTGCGATGTTTGCCTTGCACCCCTCCCTCATTCATGCTAGGTTGAAGATTATATTCTTTACCTGATGCTTTTATTCTACAATTACCACTTGTACAATCACCACTTCCATCGTATTTTTGAAAGGTAATATCTAATAAATCCAAAGCAGTAGTATCGTCTTGACTATCAAAAAGACTCCTTCTATCCATAGCATCGTTTACATTTTTACCGATTGTCATTAATCCTGATAGATGTGCTTTATCTCTTGCTACCATATATTTTGGTAAAGCCATTGCTCCTAGTATTGCTATTATTAATACCACTACCAACAATTCAATTAATGTAAAACCAAGATTATTCGTCATTGCGGACTTGATCCGCAATCTAGGAAATGGATTCCGGGTCAAGCCCGGAATGACGGATTTGTGTGTGTGTGTGTGTGTGTAGTAAATGCTTTTTCATTTCTCATACAAAAATTATACATTATTAAATCCTAAAAAACCAATCCATCAAACTAACTCAATCTATTTGCATATTTGGCTCAATATGCAAATAGATTGAAATTACTTTTTAATGCTATAGTTTTTTACTGTATTCCAATAGTTTTCTAGCAGTAGGGCTTACTAATCTATAAATATGTCTGTTTTTTGATGCACTATAATTTATTATCCCAACACTCATCAACTTATTCAAATGTCTAGAAATAGTAGACATTGAACAACCTATCATTTCAGTAAGTTGCCATACACTACGCTCATGCTCACACAATTTTTCAACAATAAAAAACCTAGTAGGATTAGATAATGCTTTTAATTTTTCGCTTAATTCTCTATATTTTTCTTTTGACTTTTTATATTCATTATATTTCATACTTACACTCATCTTTACGCTCCTTAAAAAACCTATAAAC